>JAOTYN010000251.1 GCA_029861825.1 Cyclobacteriaceae bacterium | reverse complement strand
AGTAAGCTGCAGCCTTCGGCACAAAATTGAAAAAATCCTGAAGCTCTTTTCTGGCTTCCGGGCGCAGTGCGTAACGGTCGAAGTCGAAATAAATGATAGGCCCATCTTGGGTCTCCAGCAATGGCCCGTTCGTCTCCAAGGTAACAGGATCTTCATTCAGCCGTTGGTAAGTGCTCTGCAGGCGTTGTATGCTTAGCCTTTCCTCAGAGGTCAGTGATCCCAACCATTGCATCTGAGCCGAAGTTGATGAAGTTTGATCTGTTTCCCCCAGTACCAGACTATTTAATATTTCAAGCTCATCATGGGAAAGATCCTCCAGGAACTGCCGGTCCTCCATAGTCAGTTTTTGCTGAAAATCTGGAGTGGTAATGAACAACGAGTCTAAGGTTTCGCGGCTATCAGTTTGAATGCTTGAATCTGTGAGCTCATTCCAGGAAATGAATGTAGGATTCTCAGGGTGGCGAAGTGCTATCATATGATCCACATACTGTTGCTCCTGGGGAGATAAACTGGATAAGAATTCCACCTGCTTGGAAGTCAGCATAGACGGGGTGACTGTTTGAGAACTGACCACATTATGCAGTATCTGTTGTTGGTCATTATTAAGGTCCTGTAAGAATTTACGCTCTTCAGGGATAAGTTCATTTAAAAATGTGCTCTCAAAGAAGGCTAAATCTGGATTGGAAACAGTACTTTGCTGAGACCGATAACTTTGATAACTGTTGGCTAACTTATCAAGTTGTTGACGTCCATCATGGTCTAGTCCTCTCATAAACTCCATCTCCTCTTCACTGTAGCTTACATCACTAACACCTTTGGCGATAATCTGCTCAGCCATCTGTTGCTTTTCCGTGGACAGGGTAGTCAGAAAGTCACGGTCCTCAGATGACAAGGTGGTCACGAAATCTTGCTCCAGTTTTACTTTTTCATCCACAGTTTCGGAGGGGGTCATCATAATGCTGAGCCGTTCAATGCGCAGCTGATTTTGGGGTGATAAACCCCTGAAGTAGTAGGCCTCCCGAGGTGCAAGCTTACTAGGCACAAAGCCCAAATAACGTTGGGTGAGCTTATTAGCAATGTTGTTTTCCAAAGTGTTGGATTGAGCATCCAGGGAGGTGGTATCGGCAATTTTTTCACCCAGTTGTGATTTGAGTTGCTGTAATTCTTCGGTGCTATTTACCGATTGAGCCAGCTCCCTTCGGAGTACCTCTTGTCTGGAATCCAGATAAAGGACCAGTTTTTGCTCTTCTGTCAGTCCCCTGAAAGCCTGTTTGGAAGCAATCGGCCAATCACTACCCTCCGAAAAACCTTCATCTTTAAGTATTTCTACAATCTCCTCCATCCATAGTACCTCCTGCGGTGAATACTGATCACCTATCCTTTCCAGACCATCAGTCAACCCATACTTCTCTAGTAAGCTTTGAGATTCAGCTGGTGTCAGAGCGTTATTCTCTAAAATTTGCCGACGTAGAGCCAGACGATGGATATCATCTTGCTGTAAAAAATTGAGGCTCTGAAAAAAACTGCGTTGAGCTTCCGGCAATTTCGCTAGAACCCTGGAAATAGAACTAATGGTTCCCGTTTTTAGATCATTATAGGAGAGGCCTTCCTGCAAGGAGCTATTTGCATTCTTAAGGCTGGCTACCTGATTTTCCAGGCGAGATTCCGTGTTTTGATTTACATCCTCAAGATCGTGCAGAATTGAATCTATGGACTGGATCTGAGACTTAGTTTCAATCCTTTGGTGTACCTGTTGACCTGTTGAACTCCAATAGATGCTCTCTTCCGGGTTAAGATCAGCGATTTTGAACTCTTTACGATCGGCAATTTTTGCGGCGATTATTCGGTCTATTATAGCCCTTTCCTCGGCACTGGCATTTTGGTAAAATGTCCAATCCGATTGCTGTAGGGGGTCCAGCGAGGAGGGTAATTCATAGTTAGTGACACCGGAAATTTCCAGCACTTTTCGCTGGGCCAACCGTTCGATAATGGCTTTGGTTTCAATATCAAGTTTTCGGTAATATTTAAAATCTTCGGGATCCAGGGTTTGCGGATCGAAGCTACCTTCCGAAATGTTTTTTGCACGAAGGATACGATCAAATTGCGCCCGCTCTTCAGCGGTTAGGTTATCGTAATAGAACTGGTCCTCGTCCCTGGCCGCAAATAAATTTCTGGCATTATACTCCTGGATTCTGGAACGCAACTGCTCTCCTTCTTGCCGTGCTTCTTCCAGAAAGTCCGCTATGGACTGTTGTTCATCTCCGGGCCAATCGAATCCGTAGATGTCGAACTTCCCCAAACCACCGGCGCGATTGGACGACAAGTATCCTTTTCTTTTACCCAAAATGAAAAAATTGTCGTCATAGCCTGAGTTAAATGGGATGCCGATATTTTTTACCTCTTTGATTCCTGAGTCAAAGTCCACCACCATTAATATATCCATACCGCCTAATCCCACGTGGCCATCGGAACTAAAGAAAAGTGTACCGTCGTCATGGTAATAGGGAGCACTTTCGTTAAAAGGGGTATTTATGGGAATGGGTAGCTTTTGTGGTGCTTGCCAATTGTCATCGCCATCAGCTATGGTGATCCAAAGGTCATTGCCCCCGTTACCTCCAGGGCGGTTCGATACAAATATTAAAGTATCGCCAGAGGGGGACAAGGCGGGATGCCGATTATCATAGCCCGGTGCATTCACTTGCTGGTTCAAAAGCCGGGGTCTATTCCATTTCCCGTTCTCCAGGCGGGTAACATACAGTTGGCAGTATGCATCTCCTTCATAGCAGCTGGTGAAGTAGTACTTGGTGCGATCGGCATTGTAGGTCCCAGCGCCGTCGCTAAACTTGGTGTTATTTTGATCGAAGCGATCCTGGCTGGTGGCGCTGCTCCAAGCTTCACTTTTTTCGAATCTTAAGTTGTCTGTAAAATAATCCCCGTAGCGATTATCCAACAATCCTCCTTTTACGCCTTTACGGCCAGAAGTGATGGTAAGCAAGGTATCGTGATTTCCAACCGCCGGAGCATAGTCATTAAATTCAGAGTTTACCGGCGATGGCAAACTCCTAAACCCTATTTTATCCCAGCTTAAATTCACCTGCTCCAGAGCCCATTCACAGCCCTGGCGGGCTATTTCCGCTTGAGCCAGATACTTTTGGCGGTCCTCTGCGGATAGGATTTGGTTGTCCTTGTTATCATCGATAAATTGCTCAAAATTAGCCAAGGCCAACTGAAAATTTCCGGTGGCCCTCTGCATTTCAGCCAAATAAAAAGACGCTAAAGGGTATCCTATGGCATCCAACTGAATGGTCTGCTGATAATATATTGCCGCTAAGGTATAATTGAAAATGGATCGGTAACTTTCTGCTAAACGGTAGTTCACCTCCGCCTGATCAGCTCTTAATCCTACGGCTACCTGATAATATTGGGCAGCACTATGGAATTGTTCTTTTTCATAGTAGCCATCTCCTGATGAGACCAGTGATTTATAGTCCTGTGATAAGCTCTCCAAACAGAGAAAGCTCACCAGAAGAACTAGTATCCACCTGAGCAGGAAATATGGGGGGGCTATTTTAAATAAGCCGCTGTACCTCGTAATAAAAAAATGAAAGGCAGCGTCATTCATGTCTGCCAAAAATACCAATTAAAATCGATTTTCTACTAAAGCAGCGGTGTAGAAAAGCGCCTCAATCCTTTACCTTTAGTGATACGATAAGTTATTGAAGCCTCCAAGGCACCCTGACCATTAGTAAAACCCCGCAAACTGGAATTGTTATAATCGTAACTTACTCCCAATCCCAAGTTCTTGGACAAAATGCCAAATGAGACAATCATAGCGTCTTCAAAACGATACCAGGTTCCCAGCTGCATTTTTAATTGTTTTCCAGGCCTGGAAGAAACTTGATAAGTGAAATACAATCCGGCATTGAGTTGATTGGCGCTATTCTGCGACATATATAAGACATTCGGGGAGATGCTAAAATCTCTAGAAAGATTTAAATTTAGTCCGGCATGTGCTTTGTATAAACGTGGCAACAGGCTCTCGTTGTCCGGATCGGACAATAATGACTCGTCTGGTCGATTAATATTGGAAACAGCAAATCCCAGGAATCCGCTTATACTGGATCTGAAATTTTTTCGGCCAGGATCAAAAAACCAAACTGCTCCGGCATTGAAGATGGGAAATGTGGTAGCCTCCTGATCCAGGTCCAGCGAAGGCGTAATATTGGAATCGAAACCTATAAACGGATTATACTGCGAACCCCACCGTAAATTGTTAAAATCTATCTGTTTGTTGACCATTCCTCCCTGTAGACCCACGGAGATCATTTGGGATCCATCACTCTTCAGATACAGATTGTAGGCGGCAGTGACCGTAAAGGAATTGGTAGTAAAGTTGTTGCTTTCGCCGGCAGTTTCTCGATATGCCGAGAAACCGAAGCCCCCCCGGTGTTTGAACTGGGAACCTTTTTCCATGATAGGGTAGATCATGGAAAGCTGGGCAATTTCGTAAGGCAGGTCCAGCGATTTCCATTGGGACCGGTAATTTAGCCCGAAGAAGATGTCGTCATCCAACCCCGTCATGGCTGGGTTGAGATATAGTGGATTGTTATAGTATTGAGCGAATTGAGGGTCTTGAGCCTGAACTGTAGCCAGGTTAAGGATCAACAAACCTATTGAACACAACACACTTATTATCAGCCTTCTGATCATCTTATCAAGGTTATGCTGCCATTTCTTTTAAAGGTATTACCACTGATAAACCTGCCGGTAACTGTATATTGATATACACCTACACTTTCATCTTCTTGAGAGTTGGTGCCGGCCCAGCCCACGGTATTAGCCTCTGTAAACGAATCCGTTTCATAGATAATTTTCCCCCAGCGGTTATAGATGCGAAACATAAAGTCTTGATCCACCACCTGATCTCCATATACTTTGATCACTCTGTCTTCCGGGTCAGGAGCCGCTGGTGACAGTGCATTGGGGACATACAACGATCGCTCTTCATCCAGCCCTTCCACCCCCAACGCATAGAAAGCACTTAAGGCCGGCATATTACTGGTTACTTCTCCATCCTGTAAGGACCCTGTAAATAAGGACTGTCCCATACTGGTAAATACTCCGGATAGTTGGTCCGAGCTGGTTACCGCGACGTCGGATATATCAGGGACCATCCCCAAATTCTCATCGGCCATGACCTTGAGTTTAACGGGCGATCCGGTGTAGCTGCCGGACAGTTGTATCAATTGCCAATAGCGAGTATCAGATAAGGCAATAAGGTTGATGGATGCTTGAGGATTGGAGTTGGGTTCAAACATTTCAAACCCAATCACCGGATTGGTGCCGCTCACATTGATCATTTCCACGGGGCGGTAGTTACTGTTCTTGCCCACCGGAAAATATTTTGGCCCTGTTCCTTCCTGATAGAGGGCCCCGTTAATGTGTGACAAGTCCGATCCTCCCATCACTGCTCCGCCGGACATTATTTGAATGATCACCCCGGATTGCGGAGTGACAATGCCTTCCATCAGGTTCAGTGTATCTATTATAAGCACATCAGAACTGAATACTTTTTCCCCAACCCCATTGATCTCCAATTGATGGATGTCCTGGCCATTGTGTGCGACGTTCTGAGGGCTGGCGCCATTGAGAATGAAGAGGCCAGTCCCGGCATTGTAGGTGTCTACATTCATCCAGTCCCCGGAAATGGATAGCACTCCGTTGTTGTCCAAATCCCCGTTATTAAGCGCCCCTCCTAATACGGATACTCTGGCCCCCGGGGTAATGGTGATCAGGGAATTATTATTGATTAAAGTTTGCGCCTGCAACTTAGAACCGGCTGTTACAACCAGTAAGATCCAAAAAATGATGATAGAACAACGCATGGCCTTTATTCCTTAACTGCCTCCAAGCCCAAGCTGTGTTTGATATCTTGTATATCCTTTTCCATTCTCTGTTTATCAGCTTGTAATTGCTCCATGATTACCTGCTGAGCCTGTAATAATCTTTGCTGCATGGTAACACTAGCTTTAAGCTCTTCTCCCAGTCCTCTTTCTTCTTTAAGTGAGGTGGTAAGTTGTTCAATAAGTATCTGTTGCTCCTTTATAGCTTCAATCAGTACCGGTATCAATTCCAGGTAATTCACAGATAAGTATCCTTGTTGGTTTTTCTTAACCAGATGCGGAAACAATTCTTGTAGTTCCTGAGCGATGACACCGAAATGAAGCTCCTGAGTTTTGTCTGCCTTAAACTGATAGGATTTTCCCTGAATCTGTGTAAGATTTTGCAATGAACCTTCCAGGTTCTCAACATTC
>JAOTYN010000007.1 GCA_029861825.1 Cyclobacteriaceae bacterium | reverse complement strand
GAGAGCATATTGAATCCGGTGTATTGGATTACATAGAAACCCACGACATCGATGTACTGGCGGTAATGCCCCGAAAGCATACCCTATTCGAAAAACTGTTCCACAGCAGTGTGACCAAACAACTGGTGCACCACAGTAATATTCCGTTATTGGCCTTTCATCAGGAAGAATAAACAACTGGGCTTGATAGGGCTTGAATGACCCCGATTATTCTTGATTGGAAAAATGCATGGTTAACAGGGGAATATCCAAATGGTTAACCATGCTTTCTGTTAAACTGTTGTTAAACAACTGCCAAGGTGTATGGTCACCATGAGTGATCATTCCTACTAGATCTATTCCCTCCTCTTCGCAGAATTGCTGCAGTCCTTTCTCGAAATTGTGATCATTATAGATAAAAGTATTTTCCACCATTCCCGGTGCGTGCATGGCATAGTTGCCCATTTTAATTTTGGTGGTCAAGGTATCGGTAAAATTGGTAGGGGTATTAACGAACAACAGGTACAAACGTGCCTGCCAGGCCTGCGCCAAGGTAACGAATTGCTTAAACTGATCCATTACCTCCTCGCCGAAGTCTGAGACAAAAGCAATCTTCTTGATCATATAATCATCGGGTATATTGTCCTTTATTACCAACACCGGCACCTGAGAAAGCCGTACAATTTTTTGGGTATTTGAGCCCACCACAAATTCCTTCAGCCCACTGGAACCCTGTGAGCCCATCACCACAAAGTCCACCTTGTGTTCTGAAATATGTTCAACTATGGCATGGTAATTCTTGTTGTATACCATGAATCTTTTAGCCTCAATATTGCTTTGCGAAGCTTCTGCTACCATAGTATCCAATTGGCGTTTAGAAGCCTCAATGCGCTTCGTTACTTCTGGATACCGATCCAATTGCGCCCAGTCCGCCGGAGTACTTTCTATATGTAGCAATTGAATTTCCGCAGGGCTTTGTTGGGCCAACCACAGGGCTACCCGAAATGCTTTATTCGCGCAGGAGGAAAAGTCGGTAGGGATTAAAATCTTCATATCTATCAGGAATTTAGAACTATATTTTCTAGTAGGGATCCGGTAAAATAGGCCAGCGTGGCTGCGGCAGCACCTAAGGCCAAGGTTTCTATTACTGCCCACCGTTTACTGGTATGGTTTATATGAGCTTTTATCAATCCAATCACTATGAATGCCAAGGCCGTAACCAAACAGGTAATGGCAAAGGTCGAACTCAAAAAAGCCCATCCGGAAAAGGCAAATATAAAGGGTACCAAAGGAATAAATCCTATTAACAAGAACGATAAAAAAGTGTACCATCCTGCCGCCAGAGGCGACTTTTTTTCAGGAATCAAATCAAATTCACCTTTCATCATTTCTTCCACCCACAGCTCCTTATCTGCAGTGATCACCTTAACCACTTTTTCCAAAACCTTTCCTCTCAATCCCTTATTATAATAAATCTCTTTTATCTCATCCCGCTCCATTTCCGGTATGTTCTCTACACCCCAATTTTCAAACCGCTGGTACTTCAGGTATCTTTCGCGATCGGACTTTACCGATAAGTAACTTCCTACAGACATGGAGAATCCATCTGCTAACAAATTGGCCAATCCTAAAATAATAATCACCGCACTATCGAAATGAGCTCCGGTGGCTCCCGCCACTACCGCAAAAGTGGTGACACCCCCGTCAAATCCACCATACACAAACTCCCGCAAAAAATCACCGTGGTTTTGAGAAGTGTGGTGACGGTGAAATTCTTGGGCTCTTTGATCATTCATATTCCTAATTACTCCCATTCACTAAGCCCTCACCATGATATTTCTCATTACCCCCCCTGATAATCTGCATTGAACTACCGGCCCCATGTAAGCAGATTTACTGAGTAACTAGGTACATTATGAAGCGAATAACAAAACCTGTAGGACTGTGGATGGATTTTCGCCACGCTTACATTGTCATGATTAATGATAACAACACGGTGACTACCGAAGTGTCTTCATTCATTGATGAAGGACATGCTGTAGGAGGAAGTGGCTCCGCTACTCCTTACGGCCCGCAGGATGCTGTTTCAGAGCCCCGGCACCTAAAACGCAGACTACAGCAAGAAAAACGATACTACCAATCCATTCTTGAACACATCCATGACCGAGATGGCATTTATATAATGGGGCCTGGACAGGCCAAACTGGGCCTTGAGTCGGAGATCAGAGAAAACCATGAGAAGATAGACTATCTGCTGGATGTTGAAACCTGTGGCCGGCTTACCCATAACCAAGTCAAAGCAAAAGTCAAAGACTACTTCCATTTACTAGGTGCCTCCGACCCCGCGCGTCGATATTAAATTTCTACCTGTGGGAGATGTGCACAACTATGTGTATAAGTTGTGCAAAAGTTTAAGAATTTAAATTTTGTATTAATCAAAGGTTCTAATACCTTAGATTCATCAAGTGAGAGATAAAAGACAGGCTTTAATTAGCCAGACTGCTCTCGGAAAAACCTTGGAAATTTGAGACTCTCACGGGAGTTGAAAGGGGAAAAGGTCGGGAAGAGAGAAGTCAGATACGGAAGGTAAGAGTTCTCTGTAAAGCTTACTGGAAGTGGAAGTCGAATAACGGTAACTTGGCGTTGTATAGAGTCTACGGAATTTATATGACGGAGCGGGAAATCGATTCGAAAGAAGAGAATTCCCGCTTTTTGTTTTTGTGAGGTTCCATGTTGACGGAACTGTTGATCAGTCATGCATTCTATTTCCGGAATGTGCTTACCAAACCATTCATGTCATCTTCCCAGTCACCTCGTTTGGTCGAATACCTGCAAATATCCTTCTTTGTGGTGGTTTTGTTGTATTTCGGCAAGAGCTTACTCATTCCTTTGTGCTTTGCATTCCTGATCAGTCTGATCCTTTATCCGGTTACCAGAGGATTGGAACGCCGCAAGTGGCCCCGCTGGTTGGCTATATTGACCAGCTTGACGCTGTTATTAATAGCGATTGGTAGTGTGGCCACCCTACTGGTGCACCAAATAGGACAGTTTCTAAAGAGATGGCCGGTTATTCGAGATCAGTTCACCGAGGCACTTACTGAGTTAACTAATAAGGTAAATGAATCGTTCGGATTGAAAGTATTAGGTGAACCTGAGTGGGTACAATCACTGGTTAACAAGGCTTTAGACAATTTGCTAAACTGGCTACCTAACAGCATTTATTCCACTACGGTTAATTTAGTACTATTCTTATTAGTCCCGTTCTATGTAGCCTTAATGCTTTATTACCGGGGTCACTTGGTGAAATTCCTGCATAAGTGGACCCCTAACTGGTCGGCAACAGAACTCCAGGAAATTCTCACGGATAGTATTCACTCCTATTTTAATTTCATTAAAGGGGTGTCTTTGGTCTATATTATCGTGGGTTTACTCAACAGCATCGGCCTCCTGTTGCTGGGGGTTCCCAACGCTTTTCTTTTTGGGTTTGTGGCCTCTATACTTACTTTTATCCCCTACATTGGTATCACGGCAGGCGCGCTGCTCCCGGTAACCGTTGCGTGGATCACATTTGATTCTATATTTTACCCTTTGGGTGTGATAGGGGTATTTGTATTCGTTCAGATATTGGAGGCTAACCTGATATTTCCGCTCGTGGTAAGTCGCCAGATCCAGATCAATGCCTTGGCGGCGATAGTAGTAATTGTGATAGGTGGAATAATTTGGGGAGCATCCGGTATGATCCTCTTTCTTCCCTTTGTGGCCATATTCAAATTAATAATAGATCGCATCGACAAGGAGCATCCCCTGGCTATACTCTTAAATCCATAAAAAAGCCGACTTTCAGCCGGCTTGATCTTTCATATTTAATATTGCAATTCTTACAGTACGGTATTACCCTGATAAACCCTGGTCTCTTCCAGGTCGTACACGGTACCTGCGAAAGTGATTCGTGACCCAAATGCTCCGATAATTGTTGCTCTTGCCAGTCCGTTGTCGGATATGGTAACATTTAAGGTAGCCGGACCACTCAACCCGGGAGAACTTATGTTGGTGGTAATGGTAATAGGTCCTCGAGACTTCTTACGGGTAATTTTGTAACCCGAAATCCTGCCTTCAAAAGTCAAGCCCCCCACTCCATTGTAACCGACCAGGTGATTGAATCCAAATTGAACCACCCCCTCATCTCCGTCGATCTTAACAAAGTTAATGGTTGGCGAGACCTCATAGCGGTTTTGATATCGATCGTAAAGGGTATTGGCTTCGATCACAAAAGTACGGTTCTCTACTAAAGCTACTATTCTTTCATGGTTATCTTCCAGAGCCTGGATTCTGGCTTCTTTCTTAAGCTCTCTTTCAATTTTGCGCTGCGTTTTACGCTCCGCCTTCGATTGGGCCTGTAACCCTGCAGTGAACAACACCATCAGCAGGCCGGCGAATATATGCTTTATGTAATTCATGGTTTCCATTTGGTTTAGTATTTGTTAAATTCCAAGCCAAAATTATGCCGAATTGGCCTGAATTGGACATTTAATGTATACTAGCGGCGTATACTAGCGGCCCTGGTAATATTGGTTGAACCTTTCCAGTTTGGCGAAAATCGCCTCTAATAGTTCATACTCCGTTGCCGAATAAATAAACTCACTGTTGAAATTACAATACTCCAAAAATAGTAAAAGTCTTTTCCCTTCCAGCCCAGTGGCTTCTGCCACCACCTTTTCGTTGAACTTTGATTTTATAAATTCTTGATAAGCGATTTGAGCCTCTTGATTCTTTCTGGCTTCCAGTAATTTATTAATCCTTTTCTGCTGTTGAGCTCGTTTGTTGAATAGATTTGCCAGCCCCGTCAACACTCCTTCCAATGCTGCCCCACCTTCTAAAGAGCTGCCCAGCCCTACGGTGTGTTTACGACCCTTGGGGACCGTTTTGGGTTCGGCACTAGGAACTTTTCTTTGGATATCGGGAGGATTATCCTCGCGCTTTTTGTTTTTGATGTTATCCAAATACCGGCGTACTGCGGCGGGATTTAACTGGCCGTAAACCACAACTTCTTTCAATTGAACGGTGCGCAATGTCAAGGCTATCTCGATGAAGGGGTTTCCTTTTTTTAAAGAGTCGGGCAATACATATTGACTGGTTTGGTAGCTTACTGCTGAAAAAATCAGGGTATCACTGGGGTTCATGCGGATTGAAAAAAATCCGTTTTTATTGGTTATGGTTCCATCCTCCCCATTGAGGATATAAACATGCACCGAAGATAGAGGCATTAAGCTATCGGAATCAATGACCTTACCAGCTAATAGCAGGGGTTGATCCTGGGCATTTAGCGATAGTGACCATAGGAAACACCATAATCCCAGGGCAACAGCTTTCTGTGTTAAAGTCAACGGTATCAGGTAATATCAAACGATCAGAGAGGGTATCTCATCTACTGATATCAGCGGAAAATAGTTCCCTCCAGCACAAACATAGCATAATACCTGGATTTCAACTTCAGGCAAGGTGCCAAAAACGTTAAAAATTTACTCGAAAAGGGCCTTGATCTCTGGTCCCGGTGTTAGACCTGGCATAAGGTCGGGATCTGGTAATGGAGGCAGCATTTGTCGGTGAATAGGAAGTACTCCTGCCCAAATGGGCAATTCATAGTCTTCCTTGTCGTCTTTGGGGGGGCCAGAGCGTATTTTGGCGGATGCTTCTTCAACGGAAAACTGTAAGACACTGGTGGCCTTAAGCTCTTTGGGATTCGGTTTTCTACTTGCCTCCCAGCGCCCCTTTAAAATCTGTTCTGAAATGATAAAAAGGGCTTCCTCTTTTTCTTCGGGAGGCACTTCCCTGGCCTGGCCGAATACCACTGCCGATCGATAATTCATGGAATGATGAAAAGCCGATCGTGACAGCACGATTCCGTCCAGGTGGGTCACCGTCATACACACCGGGATTCCTGTTTTTAATGAGGTTATCAAACGGCTGCTGGTGGCGCCATGTAGGAATATCCGGTCCTGTTCGCGACCATAGGCCATGGGAATAACGAAGGGCTGCTGATCAATGGTAAAGCCAACATGGCCTACAAAACCGGCATCCAGGACCTGGTAAATGGTTTCCCGGTCGTAGTGTCCTCGTTGCGGAACGCGTTTTACTTTATTTCTTTTACTAGGGGATTCCATTAATGTGATCTAACGGGATATTACTATAAAAGATACTTAGCTGAATATGCCGCTCCCACGATTCCAGCTTCATTGCGTAATGAAGCCGGCACCAATTCCGCCCTGCAGTGCAGATAAGGAAAAAATTCTTGATAATATTTACTAACACCCCCTCCCAGAATAATAAGATCCGGATAACACAAGCTCTCTACATAGTTAAGGTATTCATTTAACCGGCCTCCCCAGGTTTCCCAGTCAAGGTCTTCCCTTTTACGGGCAGAATTCGCAGCATACTTTTCTGCAATGTCACCATGTATAATCAAGTGCCCCAGCTCAGTATTTGGCACTTGACACCCATCAATAAACATACATGAACCTATCCCGGTCCCTAGTGCCAAGATCAACACCAATCCTGATTTTTCCTTACCGGCCCCGAATACGACCTCGGCCCAACCGGCGGCGTCTACATCATTGGAAACATGAACGGCAGTTCCTGTTTTACTTCCTATCAGCTCCGCTACATTGACCCCAATCCAAGATTTATGGATATTAGCAGCGGTTAAAGCCACTTCTTGCTTTACCACCGATGGGAATCCGCAACCTACTGGTCCCTTCCATGAAAAATGATCAACGATTTCTGCTACCACATCCGTCATGGCTTCAGGGGTTGCGGGTTGGGGGGTCTTAATGCGATATCTATCGGTAAGCATGAGCCCGGATTCGATGTTTACCGGGGCGCCTTTGATTCCCGAACCTCCGATATCAACACCTAGAATTTCCATATAATCAGGTATTTAATTGGAACGTTTAAAAGTATGAAAATATACTTAAACATTGAACTTTGGAGCACTAAGCTCTCGTTTTCTACTTATTTTTTTTAGTTTTAAAACTATAGCAAACACAATTATGTCTAGACTTCTCGGTTTCACCTTCCTTATATTCCTTTCAACATTAGCCTTACAAGCTCAAGACCGCCAGTACATTGTAAAATTGAACCGCGACACCATTTATGGTAAGTTGCAGATGAACCCACTGCGGGACAATAGCCAATTGATCTACTTTAAGGCCGATGATGGTGAAAAAATGAACTTGCGTCCATTGAGAGCTGCTTATGTCTACTACAATCAGAAGTACCAATTCCGATCGGTAATCTTTGCCAATCGCCGTCTTTTTATGCAGATAGTAAGAGAAGATGAGAGGGTCAGCCTGTATAACTACATACACAAAAGGGATAACAGCCTGGTCACTTCCAGAGTGGTGATAAGACAAGATGGCGAGGCTGTGGAAATCAGCATATTAAACTTCAAAAACCAAATGATAGAATTCCTGGAGGATTGTCCTCCGGTAGTTGCCAAACTGGAATCAAGAGCGTATAAATTCAAACATTATCAAACAATGCTGGCCGAATACAATCAATGTGAACTGCTGCAATATCCTTCCAACCCTACGGCAACCAGCCAGGCCGCTACTCCCCCACCCGCAGTTACCAGCGAAACTTCTCAGCCCGTACCCCCAGTAGTGATCGATCCGCAAAAGTCCGACATTCAACTGCTGCGATTGAATAAGTTGGAGGAGTTTGAACAATATGTAACGGGACTGCAAAATTTCCAATTCCGCAGCGATGTACTGGAATTGGTGAATGATCTGGAAAACAGGGTCCATCAGAATAGTGATATTCCCAATTATTTGTGGTCGACCCTTGAGGCCATGGTACAGGACGACCCGGAGCTGACAGAAAAAACCAAAAAGCTTAAAATAGATATCAAGTAATGAACTGCGGGCGCATTAATTGCAAGCCGCAAGCCTCATTGATTCCTTTCAGAAAATAATCGCAAGTAACAGGAGTGAATTGTTCGTCCTCTTGATGAGCAAAGAAGTAGGCGGTTTTAAGGCCTTGATCCAACCACTCTTTGAGTCGTGTTACCCAGCTATCAATTCGGTGATAGTCGGAAGGGTGCAAATCATAGCCATTGAATCGTATAAATACACTATCGGAGGTTAGCCTTTGATGAACACAATCTCTGCGCCCTGCGGTATCGGTGATAACCATGGATTTTTGGTAATGGGTCATCATGGGGAAAAGCTCATCGGCTACCTGGGGATCAGTGAACCATTCCGGATGTCGTAACTCTACCGCAATAGGAACATCGCCCGGCAGCAATTTCATGTAGTTCTCCAGCACATCCAACCTCTTGGGCGTGAAGTTATCGGGCATTTGCAGAAAGCACATCCCCAGATTTTCACCGAACATGCTCATGATGTAAAGAAACGCTTCCGTGATCTCTTCGGCCTCTTTCAGTCTCTTATAGTGGCTTATTCTTTGAAAAAATTTCGGACAGAACTTAAATCCAGGACGCGCTCTTTGCGCCCAGCCTTCCACAATTACCTTGCGGGTGCCGTAAAAGGTGCTGTTTAGCTCGATGGCATTGAAATGCTGAACGTAATGATCAAGAAATTCCTTATCCTTAGTGCCTTCAGGATACAACTGACCTACCCATTCCTTTCTACCCCACTTAGCGCAGCCCGCATAAATTTCCGGTTTCCCGGTTTTAGCCAGACCGTTCAATAACTTAGTGGTATCGGGATGGTCTTCCGGTAAGGTCCAATCTATACCATCCAGAGCGTCGGTATCTAAGCGGCCGAATTTCATACTTTAAGTTGCTAATAGCTGATCTAGTTAATCGTCGGTTTTCAAGTTCTTCCAGATCCTTAAGAGCAAAAATGCACCTACTACGGTCACCGCAGTGAAGATCGAGGCATTAATGGATACTCCATAGATCCAAAATCCCGTGGCAAATAGGGCTCCAAAAACTGTAAAACAGCCAATCATCATGGCCAGGATCTCCAGGGGTACCTTCCAGCTTTCCGCTTGGAATTTTTCGATATCGTCTATAGTCACCGTGGCATCACTTTCCAGCTGATGATCGATAATTTCATCATCCCCTTGTATGGACGGGGACCTACCGGTTTGATGTCCTTGTTCCTTGGCCTTTTGCAATATCTTTTTCCAACCCGGTCCGCCTGGCCGGATCAATTTATAAAAACGGACCAGGGTTCCAAAATTGGTTTGAGGTGTCAGATAGGTGGCTATGACCCATACGGCGGTGGTCAGCACCGCTCCTAAAATGGTCTTTTCCCAAGAATCCAAGGGGATATTAGAAGCAAAGGTAAGATAGCCTGCGATTACTAAACTGGACACCATGGCGATAATCTCAGTATAAGCATTTATGCGCCACCAGAACCATCTTAGAATATAGATCAGGCCGGTGCCGGCTCCCAATAATAATAACAAGTTAAAAGCCTGACTGGCATCGGTCAACAGCAGACCTAATGCTGTACCCAAAATCATGGTAACCACAGTAAAGGCTCGACCTACCCAAACCAGTGTAGATTGCGAGGCTTCGGGTGAAATAAATCGCTGATAGAAATCATTGACCAAATAAGATGCCCCTAGATTTAGTTGGGTGGATATAGTGGACATATACGCTGCTATTAAAGAAGCAGCCACTAAACCTAATAGGCCACTGGGTAAAAACGTCAACATGGCGGGATAGGCCACGTCATTACCTAATTTGTCTGCAGACAGGTTGGGAAAGGCTTTCTGAAGATCATCTATTTCCGGGAATAGCACCAAAGACGCCAGGGCTATTAAAATCCAGGGCCAGGGCCTCAAGGCATAATGGGCAATATTGAAGAGCAGGGTGGCGCCTACCGCGTTCTTTTCGTCTTTGGCGGAGAACATACGCTGGGCAATATACCCACCACCTCCGGGCTCAGCTCCGGGATAATAAGACGCCCACCACTGAACGGCCAATGGCGCCAACAGTACTGGACCCCACACCGCGGGATCATTTAAATCAGGTAGTATGGACATCTTGCTTTGCACCAACTCGTTACTCAGTAAATTGGACAAACCTCCTATCTCATCCATATTGAGCAAATAAATACATGCCCAGATAGATCCCACCATGGCTAAAATGAACTGAACAAAGTCCGTTATGATAACTGCCTTTAATCCGCCAAGTGAACTGTAGATCAATGTTATGGATCCTGCGATTAGTAGGGTCAACCAACCGGGAAGCCCCAAAACAACCTCTCCGAATTTTATGGCCGCCAAGGATACCGTACCCATTACCAATACGTTAAAAACCAAGCCCAAATACAAGGCCCTAAATCCTCTGAGAAACGCCGCCGCTTTACCGCTGTATCGAAGCTCATAGAACTCAATATCGGTCATTACCTTAGACCGTCTCCAAAGTTTGGCATAAACGAAAACGGTTAACATTCCGGTCAATAGGAAAGCCCACCATCCCCAATTTCCGGAGACCCCGGTATCGCGCGCCAGGTTGGTTACCAAATTGGGCGTATCTGCGGAAAACGTGGTAGCCACCATAGAAACCCCCAATAACCACCAAGGCATATTCCGGCCGGATAAGAAAAATTCCGAAGCACTGGAACCTGCTTTTTTGGAAACCGTTAAACCAATTAACAGAGAGACCACGAAGAAGGCGCCGATCAGCACCCAATCCAAAGTAGATAAAATCATATCAATGCTTAGAAGGAGACCGTATAAATGGTCATAATAAGTATATTAGCGTCATTGCGGATTTAATATAACTATTTTATTTTATGAAGCCTACTTTACTCATTTTGGCCGCCGGAATCGGATCCCGTTACGGAGGACTTAAACAGATTGACCCCATGGGTCCTCAAGGTGAAACGCTGATGGAGTATGGGATATACGACGCCATTAAATCTGGTTTTAACAAAGCGGTATTCCTCTTTCGAGATGACATCGTAGCCGCTTTTGAAAGCAAGTATCAGAGATTAAAGGATTTTATAGAGGTAGATTATGTTTTTCAAGACCTCAACCCTGAGGTGTCTAATAATGGGGTCCCGGTGACCTACAGCCCCCGGGTGAAACCCTGGGGTACTGCTCATGCGGTTTTGAGTGCCGCTTCGGCTATTAAGGAACCTTTCGCGGTGATCAATGCCGATGATTTCTATGGGAGAAGCGCCTATCAGGTAATGGCCACTTTTCTTAAGAACTGCCAGGCCCATGACAACACCTATGCGGTAGTAGGTTATCCTATTGTCAAAACGCTTTCCGACCATGGACATGTGTCTCGGGCAACCCTTGACGTAAATCCCAACAATCTACTAACACATGTGGTGGAGCGAACCAAGATCCAGATGAGTAACGGTAGTGTCATGTACCTTCAAAATGATGAGAACTTTGAAATTCCCAGCAGCACCCTGGTTTCCACAAATTTCTGGGGGTTCACACCTTCAATATTCAGTGAATTGCAAAAGCAATTTACCGACTTCGTGGCATCAAATCACGAAAATCCCAAATCCGAGTTCTACATTCCCTTTGCAGTAAACCATCTGATTGAAACCCAAATCGCCACTGTAGAAGTACTAAACTGCGAGGATGATTGGATGGGGGTGACTTATCAACAAGACAAAGCCAAGGTTATGGGCATGATTTCACAACTTACTGCAGATGGCCAATATCCCGCTAGTCTATGGGGTTAGAAGAACAACAATTTAAACCTATTCTGAAGCAATTTCCCCTGGAAGGCCTTACTCTTTCCTGTGATAGTTTTGGGTCCGGACACATACACGATACCTATCTGGTAACCCAAAGTACCGGACAGCGCTACATACTTCAAAGGTTCAACCACTTGGTATTCACTGAACCTCAAAAGGTAATGGAAAATCTGCAAATGGTTTTAAATCACCTGCAAATGAAAGCCGGGAATGGGGATAGTGATCTGCAAAATCTGAGCTTGGTTCAAACTTCCTCCGGGGATCCCTTGTGGCATGACAGCCAATGGGGGTATTGGCGCTTATTCGATTATGTGGAAAACTCTTTTGCCATCGACAAGGTAGAGGCTCCGGAGCAGGCGTGTGAGGGAGCTTTGGCGTTTGGTCATTTCCTGGCTCAACTTCTTGACCTGCCGGCCACCAATTTACACATTACCATTAAGGACTTTCACCATGTGGGATGGCGTTTCGAACAACTTAGAGAGGCGGTGAACCACGATGCCCAGAACCGTGCAGCCTCTGTGAAAATGTGGATCGATTTTGCCTTAGAGCGCCTAGAGCAAGTCTCTTACTTAAGCACGCTGATCGACGGTAACCAATTACCCCTGAGAGTCACCCACAACGATACCAAAATTAATAATATACTGTTTCACAAGAAAACCCAAAAAGGCTTATGTGTGGTGGATCTGGATACGGTAATGCCAGGCCTGCTGATGTACGATTTTGGAGACATGGCTCGGACCTTTTGTCCGGAAGGCGGTGAAGAGGACCACACCATTAACTTCAGAATAGAGATATTTGACCAAATGTGTCAGGGTTTTTTTCTGAATGATCTTAAAGATATGATCACTCCCCAGGAAAAAGATAGTTTAAGGTGGGGTCCCTGGCTTATGAGTTACTTAATGGGGGTGCGTTTTCTGGCAGACTACATTAATGGCGATCTCTATTATAAGATATCCTACCCGGTGCACAATTTGGACCGGGCCAAAAATCAATTGCTCTTGGTTCAGGAAATCGAAGAACATTCCGACCAAATAGAATCCTGTATACAAAAAAGGCTTTTGTAGCTATTGATAAAGCTGATCGGCAGGGGTCACGGCAAATTCCACCAGAAAAGATGAGATCTCTTGAGCGGTGGCCTGCAAGTAAGCCTCCCCTTTATCGGCTGTGGCATGTGAAGGATCACCCACACCGGTATCTGCAGTCACTTGGGTCCAGGCTCGTTGTGCGGTAACCCATCCTTTTTTCATACCATCAAACTTGAATTGCTTGGCTGCTCCTGAACCTGCCTCACTTAAGGAAAGTACCCAATGTGGTTGGATGTACAGGATGCAACTGGTTTCCATTTCTCCGGCATGGTCGCCCGGCTCCTTGAAAAAGGGTTTTTGGTCAACAGCCTGATACCAATTGGCACTGCAAACAAAAACTTCCGGAAAAGAAACCGAAAGCTCCCTGATCATGGATTTGAAATTATTTCCTCCGTGACCATTCAGTATCACCAGTTTTTTTATACCGTGTAAACTTAAAACCCGCACCAGGTCTTTCAGTAAAGCCAATTGAGTGGTGGGATTCATATTCAGACAAAGGGGGACATCCATTTGGCCGGTATTAACACCGAAAGGGACCGTGGGCAACACAATTACTTTGGCCCCCTTGTCCCAGGCTAAGGCCGCCGAAGCTGAAGCTATAAAATCGCACTGAATATTGTCCGTGCCATAGGGAAGGTGATAGTTGTGGGCTTCAGTGGCGCCCCACGGTAATACGGCAACTTGGTACTGCTGTGATCGTACATCCTTCCAATTGGTTTCGGCTAAAATATAGGGTCTTGGCTTCACAAAAAAGCGGATTTAAATGCGGGATCAAGGTAAAATAAAAAGGCCAATCAACCAAAGAACTGTTTCTGCTGAAGCCCTAATAGTGTACCACCTCGCATTGGGGTACCGCTTTGCGGAAAGACTGCACCGCCTTTTTATTTACCTTGGTGTTGTAGCATTTTAATGAGCGTAATCCCTGTAGTTCTTCAATTGATTTTAGGCTCTTAACATCGGTGTTGTAGCACTCCAGTACCTTGAGGTTGCTTAAAGTACGCAACGGTTTCAGGTCTTTAACTTGAGTGCCTGAGAACTTTAACTCTTGCAGGCCATTCAGTTTGGACAGCGGTGATAGATCATCTACCAGGGTGTCTTCAAAATTCAACTTTTTTAGTCTGGACGAGCTGGACAGGGGTTCCAAGCTACTTACAGGGCTTTGTGAGCAGCGTAGAACTTCCAAAGTTTTTACGTTTCTCAATGGTTCCAGGTTGTTGATGCGGGTTCCTGAAAAGCCCAGTTCTCGTATGCGTGTAAACTCCCGGATGGGTTCCAAGGTAGCCACTGGTTTCTTAAAATAGAGCTTCTCCAGATTCACATAGGCGTGCAGTCGCTCTTTGTCAGACATATTCTCGTGATCCAACTGGCTTTTCAATACGGAACGCCACTCCATGGACATAGATCCCCACCACCGTAGCAATTTCACCGTTTTGTACATTACCAGGCAATTGTGGTGATTGGCAATAAATCGATTTATTTCCTGAGGCTGAACCTTGGTATTGTCGATTCCCAGTAAACTTAATTTGGACAACTGCTCTAAAGAATACAGCTCACTGATGCCTGTATTGCTGGCTTCCAGATATTCCAACTCCAGTAATCCTCTAAGTGGGGTAAGATCGGTAACCCCGCTGGCTTCAATATTCAACTCCTTTAGATTCTTTAAAATCTCTACCGGTTTAATATCAACGATGGCTCCTATACCAGAAATATCGATGCTGGTTATGTTGGCAATGCGGGCCATCTGCTCCTTGGTAATACGCTGGCCTTTTAACCCTGCTGATTGAATTAGTACTTTCTGCCATGGCACACTTAACTGGTCCCACCAACTTCTTAGACTCTCAGTGCCATAAACTACTAAGATATCCGGGTGGTTGGTAATAAATTTTTTAGCCTCGCTATTCACCATTAGCGTATTATCACAGTACACTCGCTCCATGGTAGAAATGGCTGCAATGGGGTTTAGACTGGTTATGAGAGTATTGTTGCAGGACAACATTTTAAGGTTTTGCAATTTGCTCAAGGGTTGGAGGTCCGTGACCAGGCTATTATCAATTTTAAGATTCCTCAGTTCATTCAGCTTGGATATCGGAGAAAGATCTTTAATGCTGTTATGGGAGACATCCAGATAATTGAGTCCGGATAATCCCTGAATTCCTTCCAAACTCTTTATTTTGGTTTTTGACACATCCATCACCTTAATTTTGCGCAAATCCGTAATCGGCGCTAATGAAATAAGGTAACTATGGCTGGCGCTAAACTGCTGTAAATTCTCAAACACCTCCAGAATGCGTCCATCGCTGATCTGGGTACTGTCAATACGCAACACGCGCAGGTTCAAGGCATATTTCAAAGGGTCGATGCTGGACACAACGGTGTTGCTGCAATCCAGAAAATCCAGTTTAGTAAGATTACGCAATGCCACCAGGTCCTTAATCTTGGTGCCCGATACATCAATGCGCTTTAAGTTATTAAGTCTTGCTACAGGCTCAAGATCATCCAGTTGAGGGTAACTGGATAAATCGAGTTTCTCAACTTCCACTAAAGTCTGAAGCTGCTGCAAGTCCAGATCTCCTTCTGCTCCCAACTGATTGCGGAAAATATCCGGCCAGGGATAGACCAGGCTGTTCCACCAGGTAGTAAGCTCATCCTCCTCGCTTAGGCGATTGGTGTATACGCTGGCAATTTTAAGATCTCTGGCGGCCTCATTAAGGTTAACCTCAATATATCGCACCAAATTGGAATTGATACTATCATTCTCAATGGTAACCCCTCGCAAGTTGCGGGTCATGGTCACCAGATAGTAGCTCTGATTCTCAGCGCTGGTCTTAAAGCTGATATCATCAACGATGAATTCAAATTTCACCTCCTTGAAGAAAAAGTCGATGTCACTGAGATAGGCCTGCACATTCTTGTGGGTTACCATTTCCCGTTCCTCATTCAAATCATCTTCGATCTGAACTTTATCGTCTTTAAACGCTTTGAGATAGCTTTGAGTGATGATGACGTTCTTATCCCGTGCCTGTGTTTCCGGATCACCTATGGTATTCATAGCGTACTCCAGGAAATCAATTAGATCCTGGACTTTGGCTTTATAGGCTTCCACATCGGGGGTTTCAGATACCGTTACCAGATTCTGTGCCCTCAAGCCAGGTCCGTTTAAAAATAGTGCAAGTAAGAGTAGATAGTAAAGTCTATAAACCTTCATAATAAATAAACTTCATGAGCTGGTCGCGTTGTTCGGGACTGACCTTCACTAAATCGGAAATCAGCCAGCCGGTATTATACCCCGGACGATTGTATTCGGAAAGTTCAAAATACCAATTGTCCAGTTGAAAAAAATGGAATTTTACCTGGCCCACAGTTTTAAAAGTCAAGTTTGACTGTTTGATCTCATACAAAACCAACGAAAGATGGTCGGGTTGAAAATCCTGGGCAGCATATGCCGCCGCAATTTGTGGGTCTTTAAATATTTTTTTGAGATTCATAAATGCCACCTCATGGCTCATGGGGTGAATGAATTTCTTTGCTGTGGTGGTATCGACTTCAAAATACTTTCTGAAAGGATCGAAATAAGCTTTAAAGATCACCCATTTCGAGCCTACATTCTCTTCCTGGAGCTTGAGAAAGAGCACCACCGTTTCGTCTTTGCCTTTATAATCGAATTTGGCGTGTACCTCAGCAAACCAGTTACCTCCATGAAAATCCAGGTACTTAGGTTTGGTTCCATCATTGACGTCCCGTAGAAAGTTTTGTTTGGAAGCCAGGCTGATCTCTTGGTTTTTATTGTTAAACAGCACTTTGATGTACTTACTTCTCAACTCTGGGTTGCGGTAGAATTGATCTTTTTCGTAATAGCGGTTTCCTTTGAGATCTTCTTCTCCGTTAAACCGGTGAAAGAATTGATTGACTTGTTTGGTGGCGGCATAAAGCGCCTTTTCATCTCCTAAGTACTCACTAACCTGAGCCTGCAAGGCTTGAGAAAGGATCAACCCGCAAAAAATAATAATTCCTCTCATGTACTGGTTTCTGTAACCCTTATGTCTCCTAGAAGCACATCCCAGAATCCAATTAACCGACCGCCGATTTGGGTTTGTTTTCTTTCTACATAAACGGTGATATCTTTCTTGGTAGTATCCATATACTTCATTCCATCGGCGCTTACCGCCTCAAATTTTTGGTAAATGGTGATCACTCCCACGTATCGTCCGTCTGGTTGCAGCTCCAAATCGCTGATATACTGAATATTGAACCATTTTATACTAACCCGGTCGTAGTTCAAAGCCATGAGCCTTTTGAAGTATTGCTTCACCTTATAATAATTGATATCGGACCGGTTAATGGAACTCACCCCGATCTCACTGCCGTCGGCGAATAGCTCTTCTGCACGATCCATAACCCGGTTGGCCTCCGAAAAAGGTGTGTCCTTGTCCCCTATTATGCTAATATAGCGACTGAGATCTCTTACTTTTTCCAAAGCCAGCGAGTCGATGGCTTGCTTACGCTCGGGGCTAATTTGATCCTGCGCTTGGGAAAAGGTGTAACAACATACTGCCAGTAGTGTGATAATATAATTCCGCATAATTTATTTTAAGGAATAAGACCTCATTACTTTTTAATTACTTCAACTTCCTTGATTTTTCCGTTATCATCCAAAACCAAATTTAATAGTTGGTTGGGATTATTTTTTTGATCCTTTAGATAGTTCAGATACTTGCGTATGGTAGTCGGTTCGTCATAATCTTTGATATCCCCTGATTTGCCAATGACGATCAACACTGAGGTTTCGGGTGAGGCAAAAAGATCCATACTATTGTTGATAAGCTGGTTAGCTCCTGACATGGAACTTGCTCCCGCTACTCCATTGAACAGACCGGAAACCTGTTCCATTAAAGAGGTACTGGCTGGAGTGGCTTCTGTGTTGGTCTCCATGACTACCTCAGGTTCAGCGGCCAGCGGTTTGGAATCGCGTTCGCGATCCAGCTGGTTCTGCACCTGGGCCATAAGATCCTTCACCTCGGGGTCATCCGATCCGATACTTTTTGCCTGTCTAAACAGCACTTCTTTTTGCTCCAAGGTCATTTTACCGTCGTCATTTAGAATGGAGGTTAATATGGACTTGACCTTTTCATTATTTTCCGTTCTAATTCTAAGCGCCTGTTCTTCTGCAATCTTCTGCTGATTTTTACAGCCGATACTACCCAGCATGACCGTCAGGCAAAAAAACAATAGCACTAAATTACTACGGGTGGTTCTTATCATAACTGATGCAGTTTTAATACTTGTACAAATCTACAACCCTCCATATTAATTACTAATGCTATCCCAGTAAAAATCATACCAGGATTGGTTAGGCTGCCAAATTGTTTAAAAAATCATCCCATTTGTCCTCCGATCCCACTGATTCTCAATTTGATAAGAAATATACATAAAACTTTTCAACTGTTGATGCCATCAAACCGCTTATTCAGATATGGATAAAAAGAGCTGAAATGTGTATTTTTATTATGTGCAGCCAGGTTCCATATCATGCTCTTTATGAAAATAACCCTGTCGGTAACCCTTCTGGTGGCCTTTTCATTAAATCTTCACTGTCAGGAAGAAGAGCGGGTCTACGCCTCAAAATATCGTGAGGCGGAACGACTTTACCAGTTGGCAGTGGAGCATCTGGATGCTCAACGCTACAAAAATGCCCTGGATCTATTGAATAAGGCCATTTCCTATCGATCTGACTATGTTGATGCTTATCACTCCCGGGCGATGGCCAAACAAAAGTTAAAGGACACCCAGGGTGCACTGACTGATTACGAAATTGTATTGCATCTTGATTCTACTTTTACGGAGGCCGCTTTTGAAAGGGCCAAGCTACGATTTCTGGAAGGACAATATTTGCAAGCAATTAAGGAGTTCGATCATGTACTCATCATGCCTCAAACAGGTACCAGAAGGGTTTATTTCAAAGGCGCCCAGCTTAACAGTACCGATCAACCCGGTGTAAATTCCCTTACCACGGCTTATTCTCTTGATGGCGATATTTACAATTATCAAGGTTTATCTTATCATGCATTGGGACAGTATCGGAAGGCTATAGGATTTTTTGATAAAGCGGTCCAACATAACCGTCAGGAGGCCAATTACCTGGTGAATCGTGGGCTTAGTAAAATTGAGTTAAGTGAGACTTCGACCGCTATTGAGGATTTTAAGAAAGCGCTAATTCTAGACCCCAATAATGCAGTAGCCGAGTTTAATTTGACCCAGGAGATGGAAAGCTCCGGAACCCTGGAAGTTGAAGTATATGATGAAATGATTGAAAAACACCCTGACTTTGCTTCACCATATGTAAATCGAGCGCTGGCCAAACTAAACAATGGAGACCTGGATGGGGCCTTAAAGGACTATGACAAAGCAGTGGAGGTCGACCCGCACGATGCCCGCATCCGTCTGAACCGTGCCCTCTCCAGAGAAAAAGCAGGACTTCTGCAAGCTGCCTTAAAAGATCTTAATCGGGCATTAGCCCTGGATCCCTCCTTGACTGCTGCATATCGAAGCAGGGGCCGGATTCTATCAACGCTGCAGCAATATGCTATGGCCGTTGAAGATTTCACAGAAGCCATTAAACTCGAACCACAGCACGCACCATCCTATTTTAACCGCGCTTTGGTTTTCCGGAAATTACAGCAAAATGATTCCTGCTGTACAGACCTTAAAAAAGCGGAATCACTAGGTCTAGATGTTGCAACTAAAGCTTTAGATGCTTATTGCAATACGCCTCATAATTAATGAATTATTTTTCAATCCAACCTGAAGCTCTGGAAACAGCTTTTTGCCAACCTTTATATAGATCAGCTCTCAAAGCGTCTTCCATTTCCGGCTGGAAAAGTTGGTCGACCTGCCTGTTGGAAGTAACCGTTTGCAGATCCCATATTCCAATATAGATACCCGCCAGGTAAGCAGCTCCCATGGCGGTAGTCTCAATTACCTGAGGGCGCTCCACCGGTACACCCAGGATGTCGGCTTGGAATTGCATTAGAAAATCGTTGGTTACTGCCCCACCATCTACCTTTAAAGCAGTCAACTTTAAGCCGGAATCTTCTTCCATAGCATCTAATACGTCTTTGGTTTGGTAGGCCAATGATTCCAGGGTGGCTTTTGCAATGTGCGCTTGAGTAGTATCCCGGGTTATCCCAAATATTGCTCCGCGTGCATACATATCCCAATAGGGAGCACCCAAACCGGCAAACGCCGGAACCATATAAACATCATGAGAATCTTTAACCTCTAGTGCCAAGGGTTCAGTATCGGGCGCGGATTTTATGATTTTGAGCCCATCCCGCAACCATTGTACTGCTGCTCCTGCAATGAAAATACTGCCTTCCAAGGCATATTGAGGAGTATCGTCCAAGTTGCAGGCTAAAGTGGTTAACAATCCGTTTTCTGAGTGTGATATATGATCGCCAATATGCAGCAGCATGAAACACCCTGTTCCATAGGTATTCTTGGCCATACCCGGTTCAAAACAAGCTTGTCCGAACAATGCCGCCTGCTGATCGCCAGCTACCCCGCAAATTGGAATGGAGGTTCCCTGATAGGTATAAGTTCCAAACAGCGAAGAGGATGGTTTCACCTGTGGCAGCATACTTTGCGGTACCTCCAAATGGCCTAACATACCTTGGTCCCATTGCAGGTCATTAATATTGTAAATGAGCGTGCGCGAAGCATTGGTGTAGTCCGTGACATGGGCTTCACCTTCTGTCATATTCCATATCAGCCAGGTATCGATAGTTCCAAAAAGCAGGTCTCCCCGTTCAGCCGCTTGCCGGGCACCCTCAACATGATCTAAAATCCATTTGATCTTGGTGCCCGAAAAGTAGGAATCTATCACTAATCCGGTTTGCTCACGTACGTAGGAGTCAAGACCTTGTGATTTCAGGTTTTCGCAAATGTCGGCAGTTCGTTTATCCTGCCAGACGATGGCATTGTAGACGGGTTTACCCGATTGCTTATCCCAAACCACAGCAGTTTCACGTTGATTGGTAATGCCTATGGCTTTTATCTGGTCAGCTGAAATGCCCGACTCCGAGATCACCAGATCCAACATGGCCATCTGAGTATCCCAAATCTCCAAAGGATCATGCTCTACCCAGCCCGATTGGGGGAAAATTTGATTAAATTCCTTTTGAGCCACTTTTACAATGGCTCCTTCTTCATTCACCAATAATGCTCTACAGCTGGTTGTACCCTGATCCAGGGCCACGATATAATGACTCATTGTTTAAGTCTGTTTTAGTTTTGGTCTTCTTTTATTTGCTTGAATACCGCCATTAGCATAATGATCAGCACTACTGCGGTAGTTAGCCAGAAATAGGCATCCGTTTCCCCTTCGAAAATCCCACGATAGAAAATGGCTCCATATACCCCTCCGATTATCGGTCCCAATACCGGGATCCAGCTATACGCCCAATCCGATGAACCTTTACCGGCTATAGGTAAGAAGGCATGTGCCAGCCGTGGGCCCAGATCCCTGGCAGGATTGATGGCATAGCCGGTTGTACCGCCCAGACTCAATCCAATAGCCAATATCAAAAATCCCACGATCAAAGGATTAAGGCCTTCTGTAAATTCGTTGGCTCCTATAAAGAATAAAGCGAATACCAGCACGAACGTGCCCACTATTTCACTAACCAAGTTAGGCCAGGTCCGCCTGTAGGCTGGGGCCGTGGCGAATACCGCCAATTTTAGATTCGGGTCCTCAGTTTGCTTCCAATGAGGTAAATAATGTATCCAAACCAGAATAGCGCCAATCATTGCTCCGATCATTTGCCCCAGAACGTAAACAGGAACTTGCTCCCAGGAAATTTGTCCAGCTGCTGCAAAGCCAATAGTAACTGCGGGGTTAATGTGAGCGCCCGAATAGCTGCCTACTGCATAAATAGCCAACGCCACTGCCAAACCCCAACCCAGGGTTATAACGATCCAACCACTATTCTGGGCTTTGCTACTCTTTAATAACACCCCTCCTACCACACCATCCCCTAACAGGACCAATAACATAGTCCCTATTACTTCAGCCGTAAAATTACTCATGGTAAAATTTATTTTTGGAAAAGAAGTCTGATGATATAAAATTTTGTCTTGATATCCAAACCCTCCGGTTCCTACTGATCCAATGGTGAATACCTGCTTCCAGATCGTTGTTTTGGACATAGATTTTAGTAAATTGTTAATGCTAACAGACTTAATTGAAGATGGCTAAGTGGTTGATCTTGTTCTGCTTTTTAATGGGGTGTAAAGCCCTGCAACAAGACAAAAGGTGCCGGATGGCCCCTGACCCGGGTCCATGTAAAGCCGCCATCACCAAGTACTACTTCGATAAGGAAGAGCAAAAATGCAAACCATTTACCTGGGGAGGGTGCCACGGCGTGGTTCCATTTGATTTTATTGAAGAATGTGAAGCTTGTGTGGAGACGAACTAAGGCCTCCCCGATAATTCCTTTACCCGTTGAGCAGCCTGTTCTTTTCGATAGTGACCAGATTGGGCGGCAATGTTTTCCAACAAATCCCTGGCTTTGGCATTTTCTGAATAGCTTACTTTTTTAAAAACATTAAGCTTGGCATGGCCCAGGATGAAGCCCTACAAACAGCAAAGTTGGACTATCTGGCCCACGCGGATCCCTTCAAATCCCACTCCAGTCAATGGGCTACCTATGTGTTTGTAGGTAATACTGCACCGTTAGAGTTTGCTGATAATCGCTGGAAATGGGCGGCGCTATTAGGTTCATTTTTGATTTTTATAGTGTGGTATCTCATGCCCAAACACCGAAGTTGAATCATTTCAATGATTTGACAAAATAAACCTAAACATTACAAGCCCAAGGAATGTTATACTTTCGGTTTTAGACCGAAAGCGTGTGCTTGTATCTTTAAGGTCATGCGATGTGTATTAATAGTTATGGGGTTGGTATTTTGGTTTGGGACAGCTGCTGCTCAGCAGGTTATTGCAAATCCCATTAATGAGATTGTTCCTAGTTTGGAGGAGTTCAAACTCCAGCATGACTTACCCAGTATAAGATTAGAAAAAAAATTGGATCACTACACTTGTCAAAGGTGCGGTAGTGAAAATCAAGTCAGCTGGGCGCAGGCAATAGAGAGTCCGGAACTGATTCCCCATTGCAACTACTGCGGCAAAAAGTATTGGCCGAAATTCAAACCTGCCAACGCCATTCCTCGAACCTATTGCAGGTTAAACCTACCGAATTACTAGAGACCGGTATCCGTACGAATGATCTTTCGGCGTGCATCCACAGCATCTTTGCCCATACTCCATATAATTCCCTGCGGATCCACCACTATGTCCGTCGGGCTTAAAATAGGGTTACCAGTATTATAGGTGCAGTAGCCGGAAAAGTATTCCTCTTCCCATTTCTTAATACCATTGGAGGTAGCCAGCCAGATATTACCCTCACTATCTGAC
>JAOTYN010000250.1 GCA_029861825.1 Cyclobacteriaceae bacterium | reverse complement strand
GAAGGTAGGATCAAACCCAACTGCAAGGCCCTCCATTGGTATTGAACCCCAATCTGGCTTTGAAAATGAGCCTTGCGTTCTTCACCGCTTTGCAAACCCGGCACTCCGGGGTTTGATATGCTCTTCGAGTCGATCTGGTCGAACCCGAATCCAAATGAGAATCCTACTCGCAGCATTTGGCCCTCTGCGAGTGGTATAACCCTGGCAAAAGAGGCTAAGGCTAATGATTGTGAGGCCGTGTCGATGGAAGTATTAAAAAAGGTCAGTCCAAACCCTCCGGAACTAGCCACGGGGGTATTGAAATTGAAAGTGGTATTGGAGGGCTCGTCATTTCCAAACTGTTGACGCCGATTTACATAGGCAATGGCGTGATTTTCAAATCCTGCCAGCGCTGGGTTGTAAACGTATGGATTAAGAAAATAATGATTCTGCAAAGGGAGCTGTTGACAGAAAATTGGACCAGCCAGTAATGCAAAAAACAGCGTAAAAAATAGGGCTCTCATAACACACTAAGAATTGTAACAAAGATACTTGAATTATGTGATTTAACTGTTCAATAGTAGGCATTATTGTAACATGTGATATATTTTAATCAATTAATTAATTAAACCTTAGTTCTGTACCGGGGTTTCAATTCTATGAAGGTTGCCTGGAATCCACAATTCTGCCATCCACTGCCCCTTAATCACCGTTTTCCCATGGAAAAGTACCAACTCTTGCCTGAGCAGCTGCTGCGGGAGGGAGTTATTAGTGGCGACGATCTCTTCAGTCCTGGAAACTTAGGGGAGGAACACATTACCGCTGTACACCATAAACAATATTGGAGTAAATTAAAGAAGCTAAAACTAAGCCCCCAGGAGATAAGAAGAACGGGATTTCCTTTGTCCCGACAGTTGATCGAACGTGAAACCATTATAGCCAAAGGTACTGTCGAGATTGCGCGGTTTGCTTTGCAATATGGCGTAGCGTTTAACATAGCGGGAGGTACGCATCATGCTGGTCGGGATTTTGGAGAGGGCTTTTGTTTGCTTAATGATATTGCTATTGCTGCCCGCTACCTGATCGCGGAAAGGTTGGCAATGAAAGTACTGGTGATTGACCTTGATGTGCATCAGGGTAACGGTACCGCCGATATCTTTCAATACGATCCACGGGTAGTCACTTTTAGCATGCACGGTGCCAAGAACTTCCCTTATAACAAATCCAAATCGGACCTGGACGTGCCCTTGGCAGACGGAACCGGAGACCTACAATATTTAGAGGTCCTGCACAAACAATTGTGGGGATTCTGCTATGATTCCCACCCGGATTTTGTATTTTATCAGGCAGGGGTCGATGTATTGGCTAGCGATAATTTAGGCCGGTTGGCACTCACATCCCAAGGGTGTCGGCAAAGAGATAGGATGGTATTGGAATTTTGCAGACAAAATTCCATACCGGTGGCGGTAGTTATGGGGGGTGGCTATTCCCCAAAGATCTCTACGATTATTGAGGCTCATGCTAATACATACCGATTGGCCCGGGAAATGTTCTTCTAATGGCAGAACTTATTTGTGCATAATACGTGTTAAAAAATACATGCAGCAGGATCTTTCCAAATTTCGAAACAGCGTATTTTATACTATTTCCTTTGTGGGATTGCTGTGGTTTATTAAAATCATAGAAAGCTCGTTTGCTGTAGATCTGGGGGTTTTCGGGATCCATCCCCGGTCGTTTGCCGGCACGGTGGGTATTCTGACCGGACCTCTGGTTCACGGGGATTTTCACCATCTCATGTCCAATTCACTTCCCCTGCTGTTCCTGGGGATAGGGGTGTTTTATTTTTATCACAGAATAGCGTTGGAGGTATTTGTGTGGATCTACCTGTTTACAGGATTCTGGGTATGGGTTATTGCTCGTGATGCATACCACATAGGAGCTAGCGGTATCGTGTACGGCCTGGCCTCATTTCTCTTGTTCAGCGGGTTTTTCAGAAAGGACAGCAGATCCATAGCCATTTCTCTGGTAGTGATATTCCTATATGGTGGTATGGCCTATGGCTTATTTCCCATGAATGAAGAGATTTCCTGGGAGTCACATCTGTTAGGTACAGTTGGAGGATTCGTTTGTGCTTTCTTCTACCGCCGCTATCCACTTTCTACTGCCAAAGAAAGTTTAGAAAATCCTGAGATGGTGGATTTAGGTAATATGAACCGTGCCCCCGCCCCACCAGACCCGTCCACGGAAGAAATGACACAAGACCATACTCACTTTCAGCAGGATTACCGGATCCGATATTTTTACAAGGAGAATCTCCATAACGACGATCATCCATCGCCGGAAAATTAATACCTCCCCAGTACCCAGGCGATTGAAATTATATTATCTTTGCCCTGCAAAAATCATTACACGCCGTGAAAAATATATCGATTATCTTGAATGTGGTGCTGTTGCTGGCAGTGGCAGTGCTTTATTACCTGCATTTCAGTGGGCGAACTACCTCTGAGGAAGTCTCTGGTAGGACAGCCGGACCGATTAGTCCCACTAGCATTGCATACATCAATTCAGATACTTTATTGAAGAACTACGATTTCTTTAAAGTAGCAGCCGACCAACTGGAAGGGAAGAAGGACGGTTTACAAGCAGAGTACGAAAATCGCGCACGTGGTTTAGAAACGGAGATCCAAAGCTTTCAGCGTAACGCCCAGAATATGACCATTGCTCAGGCCAGGGCGATTGAAGAAGACTTGGTGAAGAAACAGCAGAACCTTATGCGGTACCAAGAGACATTGGCTCAAAGCCTGGCTCAGGACGAAGCCAAAGTCAACAACGAATTGTATGACAGAGTCTCTGAATATTTAAGGGAATACGGGAAGTCACACGATTTTCAATTGGTACTTACTTATCAAAAAGGCAGTGGCGTTGTTTATGCAAACGATAGTCTCAATATCACTGAAGAGGTTATCAAAGGGTTAAATGAGGCCTATCAATCTGAGACTAAGGCAGCTGCAGATTCTACGGCTTCAAATTAGCTAGTGCAATTTATTCTGAAGCAGCGGGTAAGCATCATTGCATAGTTGTTCTACTTGCAGAATTAATTTGTGTAATTGCTCGGCAGAGGGGCCGGATTGCTTTACTTGATTTTCGATTTGCAGGATCACATCCAACAATTGATCAATACCCATATATGTTGCTGAGGGCTTCAGCTTATGGGTCGACATAGCCAGACCGGACCATTCATCTTGGTGGCAAGCCGTTTTCATCTCCTGAATATAAGTCGGGGCATGATCCAGGAAGCTCTGGATCATCTGAGTAATAAATTCCTCGTTATTATCACTGATACTGCGCAAATAACTTAAGTCAATCATTCCAAGAGATCACTTAGTTTGCCAATAATAATAAGGAAATCAATCTTTTATTTTCAAGATAAACAGTTTATTTTGTTCGCACCACTCGTTTTTCATTAGTCCAAATAATGCGTAACGTGCTAATCACAACGGTACTGGTATTGCTGGTTGCAGTAACTGCTTTTTATTTCTGGGGAAGCTCCGGGAAAATGGAAGTAGATGCACTGCATCGGGTAGTAGCCTATTCAGAAAGTACTCATGAGCAAAGAGACACTATTTCGGTCATGACCTATAACTTGGGTTATTTGAGCGGGATGACCAACAATTTGCCGGTTAGTCCCGAGAAGGACCTATTTGATCAAAATCTCAGTTTAGCAAAAGAACTGATTGCTGATAGCAAAGCGGATGTTATTGGAATTCAAGAAATTGACTACCAATCATCCCGTAGTTACGGGGTGGACCAGTTGGAGGAGTTATCACCAGGCTATTTAGAGGCGGTGCGTTCCGTGAATTGGGACAAAAACTATGTACCCTTTCCTTATTGGCCCCCTCAAATTCAATTTGGAAATATGCTCTCTGGTCAAGCGATTCTTAGCAAATACCCAGTTCTTAACAGCCAACGAATTGTGTTGGATAAGCCCCAAACCGCACCCTTTTATTATAATGCATTTTATTTAGACCGGTTGATTCAAATGGCGGTATTGGAAATCGGTTCCCGACAACTGGTAGTACTCAATGTACATTTAGAAGCATTTGACGAAATAACCCGTGAGGAGCAGGCTAAAATTTTATTGCAGTTAGTAGATTCTCTAGTAACGGATCGACCATTGATCTTAATGGGTGATTTTAATGCCCGGCCCCCTTTTGCCAGCGAGCAAGTGACCAAAGAAAACACTATGAAATGGTTTTACGAGCACCCGGAATTGTCGGCGGCGGTAAGCCAGCAGGAATATTTAAAAAACGAGACGGGGCATTTTACCTTCGATACTGCAACACCATATGAAAAACTGGATTATATCTTTTACAATCACCGATTTATAAATCCCATCAAAGGGATTGTTCTTTCGGAAGCCGGTCCAATATCGGATCATCTCCCGGTTCATTTCACTTTTACCTGGCGCGATTAAAATGCTGCCTCATCTTACTATCTACCGTACTCTGGAGCCTTTGATAACACATCGTAAAGGCGAGATAAGAATAGGAGAACGGTTGCAATTCATCAATGAGACCAACTGGGACAATATTTGGAACATGTCCAAAAAAGGTGTGCGCTTTGGAATTCTGGGCATTCCGGAGAGTATTGGGGTTCAGGCCAATTCCGGACGTCCGGGAACTGAGTTGGCCTGGGAGCAGTTTGTGATCCAATTCGCCAATCTGCAAAGTAATCGATATTTGGAAGGGTCGGATGTGCTATTCTTAGGGCAGGTGGTGACAAATGATCTTCAACAAAGAGCTATGGAGTTGTCCCCTGGCGATAATCAATATTATACCAAGCTTCGATCATTATGCCAGGAGCTGGATAACAGGGTTGCCCCTATAGTTGAGGTCATGGTCAAAGCAGAGTTGGTACCCATAATAATAGGAGGCGGACATAACAACTCATTCCCCATTCTAAAAGCCATATCACAAGAATTGGGTTTTCCTCAAGGTATCGCTTGCCTTAATTGCGATGCCCATGCCGATTTCCGGCCGCTGGAAGGACGACACAGCGGAAATGGGTTTAGTTACGCCTTTTATCAAGGATTTTTACAGCGGTATTTTGTTTTGGGCTTGCATGAACAAGCCAACAGTGAGGCTATGCTAAAGAATATGGATCTGGAGCCTCAGGTGAGTTATTCACTAAGGGATCAGGTCACTAATATGGGTAAGGCATTGGAAGAGGCTTTAAATTTCATTGAAAGATCACCCCTGCCTACAGGCTTGGAACTGGATCTGGATGCGGTTTCATTGATGCCGGCTAGTGCCATCACCGTTCAGGGAATTAGTATTGATGAAGCCAGGGAATACATTAGCCAGGGCACTGCGGCTTTGGCACCTGCCTACTTGCATCTGCCGGAAGCAGCCATAATTAATGCTCAAACGGATCCATTGCTGGTGGGCAAGACATTGGCATGCTTAGTTACTGATTTTATCAAAAGTTATCCCTGATCCATGGGCCAGCAGTCCAAAATTTACAGGAGTATTTGGATACCTTTGAGACTGGCCTTAATAATGGTAATGTTCTTCTTAGTGGGGGAATATCTGAGTTTGGATCTGAGAATACTTGCGAATCTCCCCAGAACCCTTGAGGGTCTTCCGGGTGTACTATTCGCTCCCTTGATCCATATCAATCTTTACCATTTGCTGTCCAATTTGTTTCCGATACTTTGTCTGGGAACGGTGGTTTACTGGTTTTATCCGGGGATTGCCCGGAACGTTTTTATCAGAGCTTATCTGGTGCCCATGGTATTAGTGTGGCTTTTTGCCCGACCTACCTATCACGTAGGAGCTAGCGGACTGGTCTATGGATTGGCGTTCTTCCTGGTATTTTTTGGCTTCTTCCGCAAGGATTTTAAGTCCCTTTTGATTTCAATTGTTATTTTATTGTTTTTTGGAGGCCTATTTTATGGGATCCTGCCCGGCCAGCCGGAAATAAGTTTTGAATCTCACCTGGCAGGAGCAATAGCGGGGGGATTAAGTGCTTTTGAGTTCAGTAAATTGAAACCACAACGAAACTAATGGCTTATTAATTGATATATGTCCAGATCCAAACACATCTTCAAGGCATTGGACAAAGCCTATCGCAATGCACTGCAAATTGAATCCGAGACCGACGATCTGAAGTGGATTATTTTCTCGGATCATCACCGGGGTGTCCGTGACGGTGCAGACGATTTTCTGGCCTGTGAGGGTACCTACATCAAAGCCCTACAATATTACCATCAAAAGGGGTATATCTTGTTACTGCTGGGAGATGTGGAAGAATTTTGGGAGAACACCTTTCGGCGTGTACTCAGCAGCTATAAG
>JAOTYN010000249.1 GCA_029861825.1 Cyclobacteriaceae bacterium | reverse complement strand
CTACACGGGCATTCAGAAACCCATTTGGTTGAACATCGCCATAAAAAATGGTACAAATCCTTCGACTTGTACCATTCATTTACTTGTTGTTTGATGCTAAAACAATTTGTATTGCGGGGGTGTTACTCCCGCTTGTCTCAGGTAGGAGGCACACTGTCCTCGGTGATGCCCTGTATGCTCATTGGCTTTTTGAATCCAGCCTAAGCGCGTTACCTTGAAAGGGCCTCTTTCTACCACCTCCCCGAAGGTTGTACCATCCATTTCATTGATTCCTTTGATAGCAAAATCCATGGCCTCCGTTACCAATCTGGTGACTTCACCTTTGGTTTTAAAAGCAGGGTCTTCGGTTAATTTCACATCTGCATAGATCCTCTCAGCTCCCGTTCCATTGGCTGACAAACCTATAGTCCCTTGTGCAATGTGCAACATTTGATCAGCAAATGACATGGATTCAGGACTGGGTTTGAAATCGAACTTGTCTTCCGGCATGGCCTCAATGTAAGCTAAGGTCATAGCTTTGCTTCGTTCATAGTCGGCGATCAGAGCATCTTTGGTAGCGTCCTGAGCCATAGCATTCAGGCTTAGAAAGCAAACAGCAACTGAAAATATGGTTTTCATAATGATATCATTTTGTTAGTCATGGAATATATTCATTTTCCTTAATAAAGTTGGTAACTCAGGGGACAAATTGACCTGATATTCAAATTCTGCGGTCTTTAATATAAAGTGAAATTTTCTTCATATTTCAAATGCTTTTTTCCAACCACAGGCGAGTAAAATGGTATTTTTTTGCTATGATTTAGATCATATGGCAAGCGGCATTTTAAAGCCACCTTTGGCGGTGAATTAAAACCTCAAAACCTTACGGTAATGAAAAATTTTATTAGTAACATTTTCGTTCTTATTGGCATCTACATTCGCTTTTTCACAAGCGGGTCACATCATGCAAGGTGCAGGTGCCGTTAACATGTCTATGGGAGGTGCGGCCCCAGCTCAGCCCTTAGATATTTCGGGAGCCCTACAATGGAATCCTGCAGCCATTACCACCTTTGATGGGACTATCGGCAGGTTCGACATTGGCCTTTTCTTTTCTTCACCTGTATTAAGTTCCACCGTACCGGAATTTAACAGCATGGGTCAGCCCACTGGCAATTTCTTCAGCGGTACCACCAAAGATGACCGGGGTGTTTCACCCATGCCGGCGCTATCCATGGTATGGAATAAAGAAGACAGTCGACATGCTTTTGGAGCCTCCGTATTTGGAGTAGCGGGATTTGGAGTGACATTCCCCGAAAGTACCACCAATCCTATCACCATGCCCCAAAGTATGGGTGGATTCGGACGTATCCAATCTGACTACCAATTACTGCAGGTTGGGTTTACCTGGGCCTATGAGCTATCCGACAAAATTTCTATAGGGGTACAGCCCACCTTCAACTATGCCCGCTTGGAGTTAATGCCCAATCCTACAGCTAATCCTACTATGGCAGGCTATCCTTCCACTGACGTTGCCACAGCAATGGGCTTCGGTGCACAAATTGGAATGTTCTACAACTCCGGTTCCGGATTTAAAATGGGAGCCTCTTATAAAACTGAGCAATCCTTTGGCGATTTTGAGTTCGACAATACCTATCTGGACAACTCTACAGGAACTAATGACCTGGGATTGAATTATCCCGCCATCTTGTCACTGGGTGTTGGCTACTCATTGGATCAGTTCGATATTGCGGTCGACTACCGCATGGTTGACTATGAAAACACCAAAGGCTTCTCCAAAACCGGGTGGACACAAACAGCCGCAATAGCGGGTTTCGGCTGGGAGAATATAGATATTATTTCCGCCGGTCTGCAATACAAAGGAATTCAGAAATTGCCATTGAGACTAGGTTACACCTACAGCTCTAACCCCATTAGCAGTGAGGTAGCATTCTTCAATGTACCCGCCACCGCTATTATTGAGAATGCCTTTCAATTCGGTATGAGCTATCAAGCTAGCGAGAGGGTAGTTTTGGATGCGGTTTACCATTACGGAACCAGTTCTGGAAAAACCTCCGGACCGCTGTTGAACCCGATGTTTATGGAGAACTTCCCTCCTTACGGAGCCATTCCAGGCAGCGAAGTGTCCTACGACATGACCACCTCCATGATCATGGCCGGGGTAAGTTATAAGTTTCGCAAATAACCGCTCTCTGCTGGCTAAATTAATGATTTAACCTGAAGCAGGCCTATGTATTGAGGGACTTCCAAATTGTTCCTTCCTCGTAGGCCTGCTTTTCCAAGACCTTCACATAATAAAGCATTATTTCTTCCAAAGTTTATAGGGCTTGTCGACGTCGGTTTTGAAGGGTAAATGTACTTTTTTGCCGGTACCGGCTGATTCATAAGCTGCAAAAATTACCTCCAAAACAGCTTTCCCATCTTCTCCAGTTACCATTGGTTTTTTATTGTTCTTCACACAGTCAACAAAGTGCTGGAATTCCTGAGGAAAACCGTAGTTCCAAATTTCCTCGTACATGGTAAAGCTCCAGCCAATGGTGCTCCCGGCCTTTTCTACGGCATATCCTACTCCTTTGGTGCTATAAGTTTGTATGGAACTACCTTGTAAGACATCTGCATATGCAACCCCTTCCGAACCATGAATTTCTGCACGATCATCCATACCGCCGAGCTTGGTCCAGCTTTCTTCAGCCAATGCGGTCACACCATTTTCGAATTCCAGTATTAATATAGCGTTGTCGTCTCCAATGGTTCGGTCTTTGTGAACGCTGGTAGCCATTTGAGCATAAACCGAAACAATAGGTTTGCGCCCATTTAGCCATCGAAAGAACTCGATTGCGTGGCACCCCATATCCATGGTTACCCCGCCACCTGATTGCTCAACGTCCCAGAAATGGTCGGCATGTGGACCGTCGTGTTTTTCAGATTGTTTAAATAAAACAGGTTTTCCCAAAACCCCTTCATCCAACAGTTCCTTTAATCTTACGTATTTTGGGGTAAAACACAGTTCCTCGGCGTACATGAGTTTGACGTTAGCTTCCTTGCAAGCTTCAATCATTTGATCTGCTTCGGAAAGGTTCATACAAAGAGGTTTCTCAACCACCACATGTTTGCCAGCTGATGCGGCTTTTAGCGTGATCTCACAATGCAGGTTGTTGGGAGCACCGATGACCACCATATCAATATTGTCTAGTTCCAGCATGTCCTCCAGCCGGGTAAAATGATTAGGTATTCCAAATTTTTGGGAGAAGTTGAGGGCATTGCCCTCCGTTGGCGACATCACTGCAACAATCTCCGCATCGGGTAATGATTTTAAGGCTTCCGCATGAATGCTGGAAATAAACTGCGAACCAACGAGTCCCACACCAACTTTCTTATCCATAGTAAATGATTGCTTTACAATATTCCTTGTTTGAATTGTCGACGGCATAGTAAGCCGCTCCATATCCTGTTGGTATAATTCCTGAAATTAGTAATTATGCCGTTAGCTATTTACATCCCGGCCTCTTTCCAATACCAAGGTCTTTAAACCTTGCTCGCATAGTTCTTTGGCTACCCATCCGCCTGATATGCCTGAACCGATGACTATAGCATCATACTCGTTCACTCTGACAATAGTTTGTAGCTGATCTCCTTAAAGTAAATGGTGTCTTCCGCCCCGTGGTTTTGAAGGCCAATATATCCGGAATTTGGTCTTGGTCCACGATCAGGTTCATAATCCAACTTTTTGGGAGGCACGTTGTCCCCTTCGTTGAATTCCGTTACTAATTCGCCATTTACTTCCACTCGAGTCCTGCCCCCCTTTAATGAAATTACCATCACATTCCACACCCCAGGTTTCCCAGGTGAGGCCTTGGCTTTAGTAAATGAATATAGCACTCCAGTCTTATGGTATTCATCTTCACGGTCATCTATTTGGACTTCGTATCCGCGGTTAACTGGCATCCATGGTTCCGTAGGTCTTTCAGGGATTCGTATGAACACCCCGGCATTGTTCTCCGAGGCTCCCTTGTAAACAATTCGTATCTGGGCATTTTCAAATTTTTGTGCCGTATACCACAACAGTCCCATGCCGCCTTCAGTTTTAAGTAAACCATTATCAATGACAAATTGGCCCTCGCCCACATGCTCCCAATGCTCAAGGTCAACTCCATTAAACAAGGGGATCCAGTTTTGGGCGGTCGCGGAAACCAGTGATGTCATTACAATTAGGATACAGAGTTTCAATGTTTTCATCATTCACTATATTACTCTTTAACTGCTATTTTTCCAATAAACATTTTATAGCTTTGCTTAGTCATAGTTTATTCTGAATAACAATGTTAAACATCGACCCCAAATACTCTCCCATATTGTTGGAAGCTCTGGAAGACCTTATGTATAAGGTTTCTATTGAACTGGAAAAGTTAAAAGGCGGGCCCCTCACCAAATCCAGAAAATACCTAACCCAAAAGCAGCAGCAGATAGAACAACTGCAGCACATGATCTCCATTAACTCATAAACTTACCGGGGAGGAAATTTCTGTAATGCCCGTTTTACCCCTCCAGCAATGATCTTACTGTCGATCTCAGGGTTTAAGGTTAAATAGCGAACCGCATCAGATCGCCACACCATTCTGCCACTGGCGGCATCGGCAATATCGATGATCATGGAACCTTTTAAATAAACATAGGTGTCTTCCACAAAGTCTTCCTGGGGATAGGTCCTGCCCCATTCATAGGTGTCATCTACATTAACAGGAGATGCAATGAGCGTTTGCTGCTCTTCTACCACAATTTGCACGTATAACAGAAAATCCGGTTGATTATCATCATATCGGTATCCCTTGCCATTCAGTTCCTGTACAATGGCCTGTTTGAAGGCTTCCACCGCCGCACTGTCTTTCTTTAAATAATCGGGCCCTTCAATGGTAAACTGGCAGCCGGTGAACCAACAAAAAGTCTGATACTGATCAAAGGCCACTTGTTTATCATAGAAAGTATTGACTTTAACGGCGCAGCTGCTGAGAAGAATAACGAAAACGGCGGTAAGTATTTTTGTCATGATGAAATTTGGAATTAGCCAGGGGGTTCACCAATGATTAACATCATGTTTCAATGAAATTTTTGTTCGGGATTCAGCCTTGTCTATGAACACTAGCGCAAAATGGGATTATAGGATCAAATACCTACCTGCTCTAGGGTTATAATGGTTTCCCCATTAATTATTTGATGCCCCGTTATTTACCCATGCTTCAATTTGCTGTATTTCACAATCCGGTAACTTCCCGGCTGGCGGCATAACGGCATATCCTCCGGTATTATTTAATGTACCCATCAAACTACCATCATCTACCAATGCTTTGGTTTGATCATAATTGGTGAGCAAAACATTGCCTTGAGGTGCAGTGCCACTATGACATCCTTTACATTTATTCTCGATAATAGGTAATACGACTCCGGAAAAGGTCACATCCTCAGTATTGCATGATCCGGGATCACAGCTGAGGTCTTCTCCACCTTGTATAATCCAATCGTATATAATTTGGATTTGTTCGGCGCTCAAGGGGTCCATAGGGGGAGGGGGCATTATGTCATCATGATCATCTTCAACCAGTACCTCGTACATCTCGGAATCTTCAGGGTCACCTGGTTTGAAATCCTTTTTAATGGTGCCCTCGTAGGTGGAGAAATCAAATCCGTCTTCGGCAGTATTTGCGTCATGGCAACCAGATAATGCGCAGTTGGATTGAAGAATTGGCAGCACATCTTTTCCAAAATAGATCACGTCAGGATCGCAATCACCGGTATCCAGGACAGGATCGGGGTCTGGTGGATCGGAATCGTTGTTACCCGGTGCCCCTTTTGTCAGCCAACTTCTGATCAACTCCTGATCACAATCCGATAATGGAGCAGCTGGTGGCATATCCTGATCAATCAAAACTCTTTTTTCGAATGATCCATTATCCACATAAGATGTTATATTTTCAAAAGTGGTAATTTCTCCAAAAACGCTTCCGGCACCATGACAAGCCTGGGTAGAAGAGCATTGGTTTTGTATCAATGGGTATATTACGGTGTTGTAATCGTAATTGGAAGTGTCGCAGTCTACCGGTAATATGGATGAATCAAGTTCTTCGATTATTTCATCATCGAATGTACATGATGCCAAGGTTAAAAATGCAAGGGGGATCAAATATCGTCCTCTTAGTTCCATCACTTCTAAAAAATCAACACTCCTATTACTTGGGATCACCAGTTCCCTTTATTTCATATAAGCAACAAAAATTTTCCTTATCAACGTATGATTTGAGTCACTACAAGGAATGATTCATACAAAACGCTCCTTCTAGAAAACCCTT
>JAOTYN010000248.1 GCA_029861825.1 Cyclobacteriaceae bacterium | reverse complement strand
GGACCCCCCAAATACTGTCCAACTCCTCAAAAGTCCGGTAGTAGAGCTGTTTGGTAGTTAAACCTGTTTCTTGACGCAGTGCTTTACTAAAACGATACAATCCAATCTTATTATAGGTCTCCAGTAGGACCTTATCCCAAACCTCTTCTCCGTAAGTTCTACGAGCATGAGTAGTGAGGTAATAACCCAGATGATAATGACTAGGGATAAAATCTTTAAACGAGAAAAAAGATGCCTTCTCGTAGTCATACTTTTGACCGGACAAGCGCAATGCCCGGTACTGATTTTCGAAGGCAGGAGTTCGTCCCCGTCCACCTAGCGAATAGACAGTTTCCGCATAAACGGCATCGCCTTCCAGAAACCACCTTGGTTGAATAGCTCCCCCATAAAAAGCCCAGCCGGATTGCCCAAAGAGCACCCTTAGGAGCTTGCCGGCAAAGCCTTGTCTAGCTTGGGTGATTTGCTGAACGTGCCTGTATTCATGGATGGTCAACAAGTCCAACCAGGGGGCCACCCCGGCAAATTGAAATTGAGGAGGGTTAAGATAGAATTCAGAACGCCAAGGAGCAAGAGTTACAAAACCATTGGATATTACGGTCTGATTTTGCAGTATAATAGACACCTTATGGGGCTTAATCCCTATGATTAAGCTATCATACTTTAGGATGTGGTCTAAAACACCCGCTACCCTTATAGCATCTTTTTCACGGGCAATAGGATAAATAACCTGGTAGTTGGGAGTTTCTGCATAGCGCCATTTAACTCCCGGAGCGGTCAAGCCTACTGGCACCTGCGCATTTATAGGCTGCAGGCCAAAAGCCCAAAACAACAATATCCCCAATACCTGGAGAAGAGTATTTTTGAAATTATTCGGCATTCGTATCTTTAATGCAAAATCGAAAATTACTTAAAAATTTTAATCCTTCTAATTTTTCCCAGCAATTAGGTGCCCTCTTCCAATCTCCATATAAGACCTCCAGTACTTCAGTTCAATGGTCATCTGCAAACAATAGTTCCCAGCATTTTTCGCCGTGTTAAAGGAATAAATTATCAACGTGAAAGGATATTGACCCCGGATGACGATTTTTTGGATCTGGATTGGTGCTTTAATCAGGGTCGTAAATTATTGATTATAAGTCACGGACTGGAAGGCAGCTCCCACCGAGGTTACGTAATGGGTATGGTCAAAACTTTTAACCAACCTGAATGGGATGTGCTGGCCTGGAATTATCGAGGTTGTGGCGGTGAAATAAACCGGCAGCTACGCTTCTATCATAGTGGGGCTACCGATGATTTGAGACTGGTAGTTGATCACGCCATCCAATCCCAGAGATATGAAGTCATTTACTTATTGGGCTTCAGCCTGGGAGGTAATCTCACGCTAAAATATCTTGGAGAAGATGCCGACAAAGTACCCGGTATCATTCGCAAGGCGGTAGTTTTTTCGGTTCCATTGGACTTGCACGGCAGCGCTATTCAATTGTCCCAAGGGGTAAATTTGATGTACAGCCAGCGGTTTCTAAGAAAACTAAAAAAGAAAGTAAGGCAGAAAGCCCGGCTATTTCCAAAAGCTTTTGATCTTGATCTAGTGGCTGGTATTAAAGGGTTAATGGAATTCGACGATGCTATAACTGCACCACTACACGGGTTTAAAGATAGCGTTGATTATTATCAGCAATGCGGAGCTATAAGGTTCATCACAGATATCACCACCCCTAGTTTAATCGTTAACGCACATAATGATCCATTCTTGTCGGAAGGGTGTTACCCATATCAAGAACTAAAGCAGCATCCAAGTGTCCGTCTAAGCGCACCCCCAAAAGGTGGACACGTGGGTTTTCGGAATACCCAGGGTGCTTGGAGGTATTCTTCCGAACAAATTGCTTGGGAATACCTCAATTCCCTTAGTCCAAAATGAGTTCCTGAATAAAATGTGTAGCTCTTAACGATGAATTACTTATTTTTAAATCATGCCTAGTCGATATAGCATCTGTACACCTAGGGAACAACTTGAAGAGCGGCTTAAAGTTGAGATAACAGATAGTTATTCTCCGCGTTTCAATGCAGCTCCCAGTCAGCTGCTGCCGGTAATCACCAACAATAGCCCTACAGGATTTTCATTCTTCTACTGGGGAATGGATCCCAAATGGTCCAAGAACAAGAATATCAGTCGTAAACTGATCAATGCCGAAAAAGAGAAACTATTGGAAAAACCCAGTTACCGTAAGGCGTTAAGCTCGCGACGATGCCTAATACCCGCCGACGGCTTTTATGGATGGAAATCCATAAGCAAAAGAAGTCAGGTACCCTACCGCATCATACTAAATCAAACTGCCGTATTCTGCATGGCCGGCCTTTGGGAGGAGTATCAAGACGAATTGGGGCAAGCGGTTCATACTTTTTCCATTATTATCACGGAAGCAAATTCACTGGTTTCAGCTATTAGTAGCCACATGCCAGCCATTCTAGATCCAAGTGAAGAAAGGGGCTGGTTGGATGAGACGATAGAGATTGAAGAACTTCTTGCTTTACTGCAGCCATACCCGGCAGAAAATATGGGTCTTTACACGGTATCACCCATGATAAATTCACCCAATAGGGATATGGCCACTATGGTGCAGCCAGTGCCACCGGTGGACCAGTTTGGTAATTACACCTTATTCAATTAACAGACTTCTTCCATTTTTTATTTAGAAAAGTCTCTAAATACCGTTCTAACTCCTTAACCTTGGCGGGAGCACCATAATAATCCATTACCTTTTTACTGTTTTCACCGTCTTGATAAAACAAGAAAGTGGTGGGAAGGTCACTGAAGTTGGCGTAATATTTTTCATCCAGAGCGAAATACTCGCACTTCTTAAAAGCTGCACGGATTTCTGTTAGGTCTTGTGGGGGTAATTTAAACTGATACTTTCCGATATGATCAATATTGGCCGTACCCTGCAGTTCCGCCCAACCATCCTCATACACTTTCAAAGTATATACCGGACATTGTCCCATGCAGGCCGTTTTTTCCATGGAAAAAACCAATTGGTCTGCCGTGTGTGAGGGCATTACCCGGCAAGCTTTAAAAAAAGGGGTCAAAAATATCAGCCCAAAAAGAATTTTAAAACTAATTGTCCTACTAATGCATTTTAACATAGTAATGTGTCATTTATACATCTCCAATCTATAAATAATCATGCCAAAATTACCATCAGTTTTCGTTATATTGCACTTTATACTAACACGAAATTTGCTTATGAGGGTATTTCTACTTCCTATTCTAATATCATTTTTCATTGGTTTACAGCCGGTTAGTGCGCAAGACTGGTACAAACCCGAACAGACCAAAGGAAATACGGTTATTTGCTATTCAATTGACCAAGATCAGCATACTTTTATCGCTCCTTCCAAGGAAATTCTCAGACAGATGGCCGCCCGTGGTCAAAATACCGCCAGTATCGAAGTGGTTTATGTAGGGTTTCCACAGGCAGCACAAGATGCCTTTCAGTTTGCTGTAGACATCTGGGAAAGCATCCTACTTTCTCCGGTGAACATAAGGATCCGGGCTGAATGGGCCATGCTGGATCAAGGAACCTTAGGGTCGGCTAGTACCACATCGTTCTTTCGCAATTTTAAGAATACTCCACAATTCCAAACTTGGTATCCGGTAGCGCTGGCCGAAAAGATCGCCGGTGAGGAGTTGAACGAGCCTTCCGATTTTGATATTACCGCCAACTTCAACGAAGATAACAACTGGTATCTGGGCACGGACCTCAATCCAGGACCAGGGCAACACGACCTGGTCACTGTGGTACTCCATGAAATAGCCCATGGCTTGGGATTTATTGATACCATGTTTGAGGACGGCAACGGTATAGGGAGCTACGGCCTTTCCGGATTTCCCAGCATCTTTGACTTTTATTGCTCTACCCCTCATCCCGATCGCCTTCAACTTATCGATACAGCTTTGTTCGACAATCCATCCACCGAGTTAGGTGATGCTATGACTGGAAACGCCTTATTCTTCAATAGTCCTTTGACGGAACTACCCGGTAATATCCTTCCGAAACTTTTCGCCCCCACCACTTTCAACCCGGGGTCCAGTGTATCACACCTGGATGAAACCACTTACCAGGCGGGTACTCCCAACTCGCTGATGACCTCCTCCCTGGGAACGGTGGAAGCCATACATGATCCGGGACCCATAACCCTTAACATGTTTGCGGAAATGGGTTGGGTACATACCTATATCGATCATGATCCGTTGCAGGATATCGAAACCTTTAATCAGACTTTTCCCATTGTAGCCACGGTAATTTCTGACAGCACTTTGATTGGAGGCAGTATTGAGTTGCATTACTCCTTGGATAGCTTTGCCACCGCTCCAGTGGTGGCAGGGATGACCGCCACAGGAAATCCGGATGAGTATTCGGCCGATCTGCCCAACACCGGTGCACCCAGGACCATGAGCTACTTTATTTCTGCAGAGGATAACACCGACCGCACCTATACCAATCCAGGCCAGGCCCCTGAGTTCTTTTATAGCTTCAACGCAGGTCCGGACACCATCAAACCAGTTATTGTGCATGAACCCATTGCTTTTATTCTGATCACCGATGAGACGGTGGAACTATCGGCCGTGGTGACCGATAATTTCGATCTGCAATCAGTGACCTTGGAATATGCTATTAACGGAACAGATCAAACACCTATCGATATGACGTTGGATATGACTCCAGATATTGAGGATACCTATCTGGCTACTCTGGACTTCCCAATGGGTTCTGTGGCAGTAAACGATGTGGTAACCTATCGCATTGTGGCGGTAGATGAAACCTCTAACAACAATCTGCAGACCAATCCCAAAACAGGATTTCACGAGTTTACCGTGGATGAGATTTCGTCCGTACAACAGAGTTATGAAAATGACTTTAACCAAGCCTCCACAGATTTTGTAGGAAATGCATTCAGCATCACCACATCTTCGGGATTCAGCGATGGAGCCATCCAATCGGATCACCCGTACCTGGATGGAAGTGGCCCCAACGATGAAAGCAATTACATTTACCAATTGCGTATCCCCATCGAGGTGCAGGCCAGCAACTCCACCATTAAGTTCAGCGAGGTGGTCTTAATAGAACCTGGTGAGCCCGGTACGGTATTCGGCGATCAGCAATTCTGGGATTATGCTATTGTAGAGGGGTCGTTAGACGATGGAAACACCTGGACCCCATTATTGGATGGGTATGATTCGCGGGATGACACCGATTGGCTGGCTCACTATAACAGCAGTATTGTAGGTAACAATTCTACTGCTACCGGGAGCTCAACATTATTTAAGAACCGGGTTATCAATATGCAAGATACCTACACTGCCGGTGATGAAATCCTCCTCCGCTTCAGGCTATTTGCCGATCAGGCCGCCTATGGTTGGGGATGGGCTATTGATGATTTGAATATTCAAGGTACGGTAGTTACTGATATTCCCGACGTATTCAGGATCCAGGAGGTTAAGCTTTATCCAAATCCTACTCAAGGGCAGATCAGGCTGAGCGGCAAAACGGAATCTTCGGGCCAAGAGGTAAGACTGGCAGTATTGAATGTATTAGGCGACCGGCTGTATAGTGAAAGCTGGGCGGTTAGAAATTCTGAATTCAATAAAGATTTGAACCTAAACAGTTTACCGGCCGGCATTTATTTCGTTCAAGTACAAATTGACGCAGAACTTCACAGTTACAAGATCATAAAATCCCAATAAACGTACTTTTAAGAATAAGAAGCGGATCTACCAGGTCCGCTTTTTTTATGCTCTTCAATAGCCCCTCGATCGACAGTTAGTTGTCATTGGTCGAAACTGTCTAAAATTAGAAACCCATTCCCCGTAAATTGCCATTCCTAAGACATTTAGCTATCTATGGTCACATCTTTCAATCAGATATTAATTATTGACGATAACGATATCGATGCTTTTATTCTGGAACGCATCATAGACAAGTCAGCATTTTGTGGTGAGGTACTAAGCAAATACTGGGCACAAGAGGCCATAGATTTCCTACAGGAAAATGATCATCTTCACGGTAAGATCCCTTCGCTCATATTCCTGGACATTAATATGCCGGTTATGAACGGTTTTGAATTTTTAGAAGCGTTCGCCCAATTATCGGATGTGGTAAAAATGCGCTCCAAAGTGGTCATGATTTCAACGTCCAATCATCTGCAGGACCGCCAGAAGGCCTTAAACAATCCTTATGTTCATGATTACTTGATTAAGCCCGCTGATCCCGCTTTAGTGGATAAAGTAATGCAAGAAGTTGATTTGATAATCCCCTCCCCGGTGTACAGGTCACGGGAATGTTAGGCAATATTTTTGAAGTTTACCCTAAGGGTGTATC
>JAOTYN010000247.1 GCA_029861825.1 Cyclobacteriaceae bacterium | reverse complement strand
GAAGTAGATATTGATTAGCCAGAATACCCCAAAACCTACAAATTTGCCCACATTTAGACCTGGTTCGAACGGTTGGCCGGTTACCGCCTGCCATATGGCATAAACGGCTAAACCTCCCACCCAGGTCTGCACTCCAAACCATCCGCAGGCCACAATGGCTCTCACGATGGCGGCCAAATGGATGCCTTTGGTGCCGAATGAGGCCCGGCCGATCACCGGAAATGGTATTCCATATTTCACGCCAGCGTGCCCGTTAAGCACCATGGGAACGGTGATGATCAGGTTGGCTATAGCAATGATCAGCAGTGCCATTTGCCAGCTTACTCCGGATTTTATCATGTAGGAAGCCAGGATGTAAGTGGGAATACACACCGCCATTCCTACCCAAATGGCCGCCAGGTCCCAGGTGGACCAGGTTCTTTTATCCGGTGGGGTAGGCGCGAGATCTTGACTGTATAATGGAGATTCTTTTACCGAATCGGGTAACTCAACGTAGTGGATATCGGACATAGGGAAACTAAAGGAAATAAGTTAGGTCATGATCCCTTAAAAGACAACTATTCCCTATAATATGCATCTGCCAGCGCGATGGTCTGCGAAATGATCTCCATGCCCTCATCAACTTGCGCTTCTGTTATGACTAAGGGCGGCGCCACGAATATATAATTCCAGCGTACAAAAGTGAACATGCCCAGTTCCCTGACCTTGGCGGCCATTTCATTGGTAATGGCCATTTGATGGGGATTTGCATTCCAGGGAGTTACAGGTTCTTTAGTTTTGCGGCTTTTTACCAATTCGATGCATCCCAACAATCCGGTGTTGCGAAAGTCTCCGATGGAAGGGTGCCGGTCGGCCAGTTCCTTGACCTTGGCTTCAACATACTGACCCATGGACTGAGCCTTATTGATAAGGTCCTCATCTTCGTATACTTGCAACACAGCATTAGCAGCTGCGCAGGCTACCGGATGAGCTGAATAAGTAAGGCCAATGGGGATATTGGTATTTTCGAAGAACTGGGCAATGGGTTCGCTTACCACCAGTCCCCCCAGCGGTATATAACCGGCGGTCAGGCCTTTAGCAATGCACATCATGTCAGGTTCTACCCCATGGTGCTCGATGGCAAACCATTTTCCAGTACGGCCAAATCCACTCATAACTTCGTCATCAATGGTCAGGATGCCGTGTTCTTTGGCAAATTCTGCCACCAACGACCAGTAATTCCCGGGGAACTTAATACAACCTGAAGAACCGGATTCTCCTTCCAGCAAGATAGCCGCCACATTCTCCGGGCCCTCATACTTTACCACCCGGGCCAAATGTTCAAATGCATGTTGGCCGCATTCCTCAGAGGTGCTGCTATTCCAAGGGCATCGATAAAAGTAAGGATTTTCCACATGGATCATATTGGTGGGACCATAACGATCTACCGCCAGTTTGCGAGGATCTCCCCCTGCGGCCATGGCCCCATAAGTGGCGCCATGATAGGACCGGTATAAGCTTATTATCTTGGGGCGACCGGTTACCACTCGGGCTACTTTAATGGCAGACTCTACAGCGTCTGCTCCTCCAAGTGTAAAAAACGTACGGGTAAGGCTCTTGGGGGTGATATCCGCTAGTCTCTTTCCCAGTTGACCGCGAGCATCGGTGACCATACCCGGATATACATAACTCAGCTGAGACATTTGCTCCTGAACAGCCTTGGCCACTGCGGGATGCCCATGGCCAATATTTACATTCATCAGTTGTGAACTGAAGTCCAGGTAGCGCTTTCCGTCCTTGTCGCAAATATAAACTCCTTCAGCGGTGTGCGCATGAATGGGATTTAGACCGCCTTGTTTGGTCCATGAAAATATGGTGTGATTTAAATTGTCGGTAATATTGGTGTTCATAGTGATCGTTTAGCTCATCCAATTAATTTTGGACTCCGGGTTCCATTTGGTCGTGGTTTTTTTTAGCTGGGTCCAGAACTCTACTGAGCTCTTGCCGGTAATATCTCCCACCCCAAATTTCGATTCGTTCCACCCCCCAAATGAAAAGGGTTCCCTGGGCACCGGCACACCGATGTTGACTCCCACCATACCAGCGCTGGCCCGTTCCATAACTTCCTTGGCCCAGCCCCCGTTTTGGGTAAATACTGCTGCCGCATTGCCGTAGTTAGAACCGTTTTCGATCTCGATGGCCTCTTCCAGTGATTGAGCACGCATGATGGCAATCACCGGCCCAAAGACCTCTTCCTTGGCAATGGCCATATCAGGCGTCACGAAGTCAATTACCGTTGGTCCCACATAATATCCATTTTCCTTACCGGGAACTTTAGGACTGCGGCCATCCACCAATACTTTGGCACCGGCAGATTCTGCCTGCGTGATATAGCCCTCGATACGCTGCTTTGCTTCCAAGCTGATGACGGCACCCAGATTTTTTCCGGGCACAATTTGTTGCACTTCCTCACACAGTTTGGCTATAATATGATCTACAGCACCCACACCTACCATAGCCGAGGCTGCCATACATCTTTGTCCAGCGCATCCTGCCATGGAGGCCGCAATGTTGCTGGCGGTCATTTCCACTTGAGCATCCGGCAATACCAATAAATGATTCTTGGCACCACCTAATGCCACACAACGCTTTAATGATTCTGTGGCTTTTCGATAAACCACCTGGGCAATTTTTGTAGATCCTACAAAGGATACTGCCTGTATTTTCGGGTGCTTACAGATGGCTTCCACTATTTCTTTGTCGCCGTTCACCACGTTGAAAACGCCATCAGGCAAGCCGGCTTCTGACAATAGTTGGGCCAGCCGTTCCACACTTACCGGTACTTTTTCAGAAGGCTTCATGATCATGCAATTACCTAGAGCAATTGCATTGGGAATGGTCCAGTTCGGTACCATATTGGGAAAATTAAATGGAGTTATGGAAGCCACGATACCCAATGGTCGGCGTTCGGTACGGCATTCCACCCCTTTACTCACTTCCATGATCTCACCGGTTACCAATTGAGGTAAAGAACAGGCAAATTCCGTCAGTTCAATGCTTTTTTCAACCTCAGCAGCTGCTTCCTCCAGGGTCTTCCCGTTTTCCAGGTGCACCAGGTCCGTGAGTTCCTGCCGGTGCTTGGCCAGGAGGTCGCGATATTCATAAAACACCTGAACCCTCTCTTTCAGGGTCAGGGCGGCCCAGGCAGGAAAGGCCTTCTCCGCTGCCTTGACTGCTTCTTCCAAGGCCTCATTTCCTGAAAGAGGGACTTGAGATATTAACTGGCCATCCAAGGGACTAATAAGCTCCTGATAATTACCCTGATGATCGATCAATTTTCCGTCTATATAGTTTCTGACTCCTTGCTTTGATATTGCGGTTGTTTCCATGACTCCAGATATCCTGATATAGCTTAAAAGTTACGAAATAGGTCTTACTTTACTTCAAAGTGCGGATCATTTTTTAATCCTATCTAAAGAGAGCATCTTGTGGCAGGTTTAATTTTATCTTAAGGGCCAGTAAAGTTGGAAAGGTAATCAAAACGGCATATTTTGCTAATTCTGTTAAGCTGATATCGGCAAAGCATTAAGTTCTTTATGAAAAAACAAAAACTGCGCAGTGAAGAATGGTTCGGGCGTGAAGGTAAGATGGGATTTATTTACCGCTCATGGATGAGAAACCAAGGACTTACCGATGAGAGCTTCGACGGCCGGCCGGTAATTGGTATTTGCAATACCTGGTCGGAACTCACCCCCTGCAACGCTCACTTTCGAGAATTGGCAACTTCCGTGAAAAAAGGTGTTTTGGAAGCAGGAGGTCTGCCTTTAGAGTTTCCCGTCACCTCTTTAGGCGAGACCATGATGCGGCCCACCGCCATGCTATTCCGAAATTTGGCCAGCATGGATACCGAAGAAACTATTCGGGCCAATCCCTTGGATGGTGTAGTGCTGTTGTGTGGATGTGACAAAACCACTCCGTCAACGGTCATGGGCGCTGCCAGTGTGGATCTTCCCACTATAGTAGTATCAGGCGGACCCATGCTTAATGGAAAATATCAAGGAGCGGACATTGGCTCCGGAACCCATGTTTGGAAGTTTAGCGAGGACCTGCGTGCCGGTAAAATGAGTTCACAGGAATTCGCCATGGCTGAGGCCTGCATGTCACGCAGCCGAGGGCATTGTATGACTATGGGGACAGCTTCCACCATGGCTTGTATGATCGAAGCTCTGGGTCTAACCTTGCCCGGGGGAGCTGCCATACCTGCGGTGGATTCCCGACGCAAAGTGCTGGCCCAACAAGCTGGTAGGCGCATTGTGGAAATGGTGCATCAAGATTTGATCATGTCGCAGGTAGTAACCCGGGAATCACTGGAAAATGCCATTGTTGTAAATGCCGCGGTAGGGGGCTCCACCAACCTGATCATTCACTTGACCGCTATTGCCGGTAGACTGAACATACCTCTGGAACTGTCGGATTTCGATAAGTTGGGCAGTCAAATACCGTTATTAGTTAACCTGTTGCCATCGGGAGAATATCTGATGGAGGATTTCTATTATGCTGGGGGGCTGCCGGTGGTTATCAAAGAATTGGGTGATCATCTTCATCGATCAGCTATCACGGTAAATGGCAAGTCACTGGGTGAAAATTGCAGTCAGGCTCAATGTTACAATCAGGAGGTTATCAAGACTTTAGATGAGCCTGTACAAGCAGAGGCGGGCATTGCCGTGCTGACGGGAAATCTAGCGGAGCATGGCGCCGTTATTAAACCTTCGGCTGCTACTAAGGAGTTGATGGTGCATAAAGGTAAGGCGGTAGTGTTCGAAAACATTGAGGACTTCCATCGCCGCGTTGATGACCCTAACCTGGATATCGATGCCAACAGCATAATGGTATTAAAGAACGTAGGACCCAAAGGTTATCCGGGTATGGCCGAAGTTGGTAACATGCCTATTCCTAAAAAGCTGCTGGAGGAAGGTGTACAAGATATGGTACGAATTTCAGACGGCCGTATGAGTGGCACCGCCTTTGGCACCGTGGTACTACACGTTAGTCCGGAATCGGCGGTGGGTGGTAATCTGGCAATGGTGCAGGACGGAGATGTCATTGAACTTGATGTACCGGCGCGCAAGCTGCACTTGGAAGTGAGTGAAGATGAGTTGGAACAGCGCAGAGAAGGTATAGGACCGGCGGAACATCACGATGCCAGAGGTTATGTAAAACTTTATGTAGATCATGTATTACAAGCTCATCAGGGAGCCGATATGGACTTTCTGGTGGGTCAATCCGGATCCTATGTTCCTAAAGACAATCACTAAACCAAATAAAATGAAAATCAGTACCTTACTACTGGCAACCATAATCTTTTGGGGATGCCAATCAAACCAGGAGCAACAAGACCAGGAAGAAATTACTCTAACAGTACCTGTGTTTGCCGATGATGGAGGCCTTGAGCTGCCTGAAAATTTCATTTCTACCGTGGTCATCGATAGCACCCACCGCAATGCCCGTCACCTGGCAGTCAATGAGAATGGCGATATATACCTGAAGATGCGCTCCGAAACAATTCCGGGGGTCTTGGCATTAAGGGATACCGATGGAGATGCTAAAGCGGACGAAAGTGTAGCGTTCGGAAATTTTAAGGGGACCGGTATAGGTATTCACAATGGATACCTATACGCCTCATCACATGAGGAGGTATTTCGATACAAACTCATGGAGAATAGTCTTTTGCCCGATACAACCGCTGAGCTGGTAGTTACTGGTTTTCCGGAGCAAAACGAACACGCCGATAAATCCATCACCTTCGACAACAGCGGCCATATATATGTGAATGTAGGGGCCCCCTCCAACGCCTGTATGGAAAACCACCGCACCGCGGGATCCGCAGGTATGGACCCCTGTCCTCAAAGAGAACGACAAGCCAGCATTTGGCGATTTGATGCCAACACCTTGGGACAAACCCAGGAGCAGGATGGGCATCAATACTGTAAAGGTGTACGAAACTGCGTAGCCATCACTTGGAATTCCGCTACTAACAGTCTATATGCCGCCCAACACGGACGCGATCAGTTGAGCATGTTCTGGCCGGAGATGTTTGATGATAAGCAAAATGCCGAATTACCCGCAGAAGAGTTTATACAGATCAGTGATGGAGATGATTTTGGCTGGCCCTTTTGCTATTACGACCAGCTCCAAAATGTGAAGATCCTGGCTCCCGAATATGGAGGTGACGGTAAGCAAGTGGGACGTTGCGCGGAAAAGAAAGATCCTATCATGGCTTTCCCTGGTCATATGGCACCTAACGACCTGCTTTTCTATCAAGGATCATTGTTCCCGGAAAAATATCGTAACGGCGCCTTCATTGCTTTCCACGGTTCATGGAATCGAGCACCGGAACCCCAAAA
>JAOTYN010000246.1 GCA_029861825.1 Cyclobacteriaceae bacterium | reverse complement strand
GATCCTGTGAATAGCGATTATGGGTGGTCCATGGGCCAAAAGGGAAATCTCTTCCGTTACCATACTACTAGCGGTCAGCTTTTGCGGGTGCGCCCTCAACATCCTGAAGGTGTTCCATTGCGTTTCAATTGGAATGCGGGAATTGCCCTGGATCCATTTGACAATAAGGTGGTGTACTACGGGAGCCAGTATTTACTCAAAAGCAACGATTATGGAGCCAGTTGGGAAGTTATCTCTCCTGACCTTACTACCAATGATCCTCAAAAGCAAGACCAGCTGAATACCGGAGGACTCACCTACGATAACACCGGGGCAGAAAATTACACCACTATTATTTCTGTAGTCCCCAGTGAATTGGAGCAAGGGGTTATTTGGGTAGGCACTGACGATGGTAATCTACAGGTGACCCGGGATGGTGGCAAGTCTTGGACCAATGTAATCGGAGCGATTAAAGGGGTACCCGCCAACACCTGGATACCTCACATACATGTTAGCAAACATCAAAAAGGGGAGGCCTTTGTGGTTTTTGATGATCACCGGCGTGACAACTGGACTCCCTACTTGTATCATACCAAGGACTATGGTCGCAGCTGGAGTCGAATTTTGAATGAAGATGATGTCGGGGGCTTCGTCTATTCTTTTGTACAAGATCCGGTAGCTCCCAACTTATACTTTTGTGGTACGGAGTCAGGTTTGTATGTCAGCCTGGATGCCGGTTCTTCCTGGAGCAAATGGATCAACGGATACCCTACAGTTCCCACTATGGACATGGTGATTCAGGAGCGGGAAGGAGATCTGGTACTGGGTACTTTTGGCCGGGCATTTTGGATAATGGATGATCTTACTCCCCTAAGAGAGCTGTCGCAGCAAGGAGCCAATAACATCCTCTCTGATAAGTTGCACGTGTTCCCACCACCAGATGCCTATCTGGTCAACATTGGCGAGTCCTTTGGTTACCGGAAAGGTAAAATAGGAGACGCTCTATTCGAAGGAGAGAATCGCCCTTATGGAGCTCTGCTCAGTTACTATATTCCGGAAGTTTCCTCTTTATCCGATAAAGAGGACCCCTTGGCTGACAGTGTTCGCATTGAGATCCACGACCATCAAGGCCTGTTGCGCACCCTCTACAAATCTCCTCAGCGTGGTATAAATCGCACTAATTGGGAATTGACTGGGGACGCCGTGCGATATCCAGACCAAAAAGAGCCTGAGAAAAAATCTGCTCCTAAACCCGGAGTAAAAGTACCGCCAGGTGATTACCAGGTTTTGTTAATATATCAGGGGGACACCGCCCAATCTCAGATAAAGGTAATTAAAGACCCTCGTTTGGAATTGACACCACAGCAGATGAAGGAGAAAGATAGTTGGATCAAGAAACACCTGGCTAGGGTGGAGGTGGTCACTGCCGCTGCAGATCGGCTAAGGGAATCTAAGGCTGCTATTACCTACATTAATAAAAAACTAAAAGGGCAATCCGGCCGCGAGGAGTTGATGGCAAAAGGAAAAGTATTATCAGATAGTATCGATACGATCTTAAGCCTTATGTTTCCCCCAGAGGACACACAGGGTATATACCGTGATGCCAGTCTAGTGGTAAGTAAATTGCAGGAAGCATCGTACCTCATGGAGTCGCCGCTGGTGGCTTGGACCCAAAATCAGGAGTTCGCTGTGGAGGTTGCACATAAAGCAGTAGAAGAGATCCTCAAGAAAACCAATGGTTTTTTCCAAGGTCCGTGGCAAGAGTATCGCCAATTATTAGGAGATGCGCAGGAACTATTAGCTCCCAACTATCCGGATCTTCGATCCGATTGATGGCGGGTTACCTCAAGGTTTTGCTTCGGCCATCGGGATAGTAGATCTTGATCTTTTTAGCTTCGTATTTGTCCATTAAATATCGAGCCCGGTCTTGCGCGCTTAGTTCCGACTTGTGTAAGGAATGATCAATCAAGGTTTCGCCGTCCCAACCAGGGGCCATCACCACGATGTAATCATCAGGATGAGGGTTATCCTCTATTACCCGCCATTGTTGTAGGATACTCCAATAATGTTTAACCGACTTTTCCATTTCATTGAGGTTATCACGGCGCCATGCTGCTGCTAAGGGCAATGTAATATATAATATTTCTAATTTTCAAACATTTCTGAAAATAAAAATGTTTTAGAAAATACGATAATTTTATAGAAGATTTGGTCTTTTTCTGTAAATTCAAGGGTGCCAACTGCCGAATTAAGCTATCAGGAAGCCAAGGAGTTGCTCATCCAGGCATGGGGTACCCTCGGCTCTCACTGGGGTATCAACAAAACTATGGCACAGATCCATGCCTTATTGCTAATCTCCCCGGAAAGCCTCACCACCGAGCAGATCATGGAAGAGTTGCACATTAGCAGGGGCAATGCCAATATGAACATCAGGGCATTGATGGACTGGGGTCTTATTCACAAAACCCACAAACCTGGGGATCGTAAGGAGTATTTCAGCTCTGAAAAAGACATGTGGGAAATCACCCGACAAATCGCCAGAGAACGCCGAAAAAGAGAGCTGCAGCCGGTGATCAAAGTACTGGGTCAGGTTGAAAACATTAAAGATGACAGGACTGCGCATACCAAGGAGTTGAAACAGGTGACCAAAGAGCTTAAATTTCTGGTGGGGAAGGCCGACAGTTTTCTTAACATGGTAACCGGATTTGATCAAAGCCGATTTTTTAACTTTCTGCTGAGGTTGAAAAAGTAATAAAATCTAACTTCAGTTGGTGCTTTGTCACAAACGGATGGTTTAATTGAATATCCGTATTGATATTAGCAGCTCAATCAAACGAATTTTTTATGATCATCTTTGGTTCTAACTCCAGCCACTTAAAATCAGAGCACTTAACCGAGGTTGCCTGCCCCCATTGTAATGAATCGGACTGCGTGGACATTTCAGTTTTTGGAAAGTATGCCCATGTTTTTTGGATACCCGTTTTTCCAACGGGGAAAAGTGGTGCCAGCCAATGTCAGCACTGTAAGTAGACCCTGAAAGAAAATGAAATGCCTCAAACATTCAAAAGTGCATTTTCAACCTTTAAATCGCAATAAAAGACCCCCTTTTGGCATTTCAGCGGATTGGTTATCATCGCATTGTTTGTAGGTTGGATGGCTTTTGCCGGCAGTAACAATAAAATAGAGAATCAAGCCTATATAAACAGTCCGCAGATCGGGGATGTTTATGAGTATAAAACGGAAGAAAACTATTATTATTTGATGAAGGTGACAGAGGTAAGCCCTCAAGAAATTGTATTCATAACCAACAAATTTGAAGTGGCCAGATCTTCCAAACTATACACCATTGATAAGGCTGAAAATTTCCTGGAGGAGGAATACCAAATAAGCCGCCAAGATCTGCAGGACTTATACCGGAATGAGGATATCGTTGATGTGAATCGATAAGCATAAATTCACGGCTGGGCCTTATTTCCAGATCTTCCGTTTATTGCGTAATTTCGACTAGGCAATCGGTAGAATATGGAAGCGTTTTTGAATTTCTTTGAAGTTATGCCAGCCTGGCAAAAGCTAGCTTGGGTATTAGGCTGCCTTTCCTTTAATTGGCTGCTGGAAGGAGCAGTTCCACTCTTCAAGTTCCGTTACCGCAAATGGCGACATGCAGGTGTCAATCTGGTATTCCTGGCTACTAGCCTTACCATAAATTTGATTTTTGGCCTACTGACAGTTGGGGTTTTCAGCTGGGTGGGTAGTAATCAAATTGGACTCCTCCATTATATAGCCCTTCCCATTTGGGCAGAATTATTAACTGCTGTACTCATTCTGGACTTGATAGGCCAGTATTTTGTGCATTACCTGCTCCACAAGTTCAAATGGATGTGGAAGTTCCACATGATCCATCACAGCGATACCAAAGTGGATGCCACTACCGGCACCCGTCACCATCCGGGAGACTATGTTTTGCGGGAGGTTTTTGCTCTGTTTGCCATTGTAGTAGCTGGAGCGCCATTGGCGTTTTATGTGGTATACCGCGTCGTAACCATTTTCTTCACTTACCTGACACATGCCAACATCACCGTGCCCTATTGGCTGGACAAGACCTTAAGTTTGGTGTTTATCAGTCCCAACATGCACAAGTTCCACCATCACTTTGAAAGACCCTGGACGGATTCCAACTTTGGCAATATGTTTTCCTTTTGGGATCGCATATTTGGAACCATGGTGTACGACGATCCTAAAAAGATCAATTATGGATTAGACGTGCTGGACCCGGAACTGGATGAGAATGTGGGATACCAATTTAAGATACCCTTCGACAATACTATAAAGACGGACTATTAACCCCGGCATAAAGCCGGGGTCGAATATCTCAGGGAGCCGAAGGGGCTGACTCTTCCGGTTCTGTTTGCCATAAATATTTGTCAAGGAAATTCAATACCTTCTGAGAGGCTTCTATTTGATTCTCCTTTTTCAGGAACCCATGTCCCTCGTCTTCAAAAACCACATATTCTACTGGTACGCCATTGGCTTCTGCGGCCGCTACAATATCATCACTTTCGGGTTTGATCACCCGGGGGTCGTTCGACCCCTGAAGCACGATCATAGGTTTGGTTATCTTATCGGCATGGAATAGCGGTGACTTATTATACAGCGCCACGGAGTCCTCTACCGGATGTCCGATCTCCTTGTAGAGGGCTTCCCTAAAGGATTCCCACCAAGGTGGAATGCTGTTAAGTGTGCGTAACCAGTTAGTCACGCCGAAGTAGTTTACCCCTACAGTAAATTCTTCAGGAGCAAATGTCAGGGCTGCCATAACCATGTAACCACCGTAACTGCCGCCCATTATACCAATTTTATCGGGGTCGACATACCCGGTGCTTTCCAGATATTTCTTGGACCAGATGCAATCCTTTAGATCCACATCTCCGTGCTTGAGATCATCGGCTGCATAAAAGGTTTTACCATATCCTGAGCTTCCCCGATTGTTGACCGAAAGCACCACATATCCATGGTTTACCAAGTACTGCACACGTGACTGATAGTTCAACCGACGTTGCCCGCCGGGACCTCCGTGAATATCAAGGATTGCGGGTCGTAGTTCCCCAGGCCGAATGCCCTGGGGTTTATACAGCAGCGCTGGGATCTCAAGCCCATCAAAAGACTCAAAACGAATTACTTCACCGTCTACCAGATGATCCTGCTCTATTTCCGGATTCATGGTGTTGGTCAATTGGTTATATTCTCCGCTTTTAAAATTATAGACATATAGATTGCTAGGAGCTGTGGAACTATTGACATAGAACATCATAAGCGCTTCACTAGGAGAGATCCTAATGGAGGTTATTTCACCATCCGGTAAAGAAGGAAGTTCCAGTAGATTATTGTTCTCGTCGTATATGCGGATTTCAGTCTTAGCATCGGCGTTGATCCCCAGGTACCGGTACTTACCATGCTTGGACAAGCCTGCAAAATTGATATCCCAATCTACCGCCTCTACCACCTTCTTTTCTCCTGTTTCCAGGTGGTAACTGCGCAGCGAACTGAATTCTCCACCCTCATTGCTGGTAAAGTATAAAGTCTTGTTGTCCAAGCTAAAATATTGAGGAAAATAGGTGGCAATCTCCTCATGTGGACTAAGTAACTTGGTTTCACCGGAAGCTTTATCATAAAGATACAGGTTGTTATCATTGGTAGTGATGTTTTCCACCAAGGCTATATATTGTTTGTTCGGTGAAATAGCACCAATGCTATAACCATTATTCTCATAAACCATCTCCGTAATGAAAAGATTGCCTTCCGCAGACGGTTGGTTGTCACCAAGGGCAACTTCGTATAAGTCGAAATATCGCGGGTCTCTTTTATTGGTGGTAATGAAAAAACTCTGGTCGTCCTGAGCCCATCCGTAAAATTGAGCTTTGGCGGTGGAGTCGGGGGTCAGGTCCTGGATGCTGCCGTCCATATTACGCAAGTATACGTGGTTGATCTCATTACCCCCCTGGTCCCTGGTAAAGAGAAACCTTTCGTCCTCAGGAAAATAGGATAGGGCCATGGCGTAGTCTGTTTCTGAATCGGTCAATTGTTGCGGATCACCTCCGCCTACCGGGATGGAATACGAATTGAAGATCCCGGTTTCCTTACTGGTGAACAGTATTTTGCTTTCATCTGGAGAAAATGACCCTCCGAAAATTTGCACCGTATTCATAAATTGTTCTATGGTATATTCAGGAGGAGCCGTCACCGTTTCTTGGCTGGAAGGGCTACAGCCGTTAAGCACCAAAATGATAATCAATAGCATATTGGTTATAATGTTCTGGGATTTCATGTTTCTTGATTGATGTTTGAAGTGGTAAGAAAGTAAATTATGGATAAACGCAAAAACAATCTTTTAGGCAATAACTTCAATAAGTGTTAGAATATT
>JAOTYN010000245.1 GCA_029861825.1 Cyclobacteriaceae bacterium | reverse complement strand
AGTAAGGCGCAAGCTGTCCGTACCCGTGTAACACGAACCATAGCTCGGCGTTGGGGCGGTCTAAAGAGCCGATTTTGCAGTAACGCGCCTGATAATCAAACACAATACCGTTTTCCATCCTGGAAGATAGATAAATTATGTCTAATAGGAAGTCTGAATCAGTTAGTGGTTTTTGGAGGTACGTCTAAAGCTGAGCGCACCTATTCCACAATCTGCGGCACCGGGATTAGCTTTGAACTCAAGATAGTATACACCGGTTTTCTGGCATTCAAAGGTTAATTCAGGAAGAATGGTATTTTTGGTTTGGTTGGAAGCAATCAACTTTCTTTTGGTGTTGTATACATTGATCACTACGTTGGTGGATACTTGGCCGTCTTCACACAGGTTTAGGTAGTAGTGGGTATCCTTAGCCAGTACCGAAGAGAATTCCTTATTGGAGTGTACACGATGGTTCAGTTTATAGCTTTTTACGAAGGTGTTGTTCTGACTGATACGCTCAATACACAAGGCATCATTTGTGTTGGAGGTACATTGCGCTTGGGTATCGACAACTGCAAAGATCGTCAAAACGGTCAATAGGCTTAAAAATGTCTTATACATCGTTATAATAGTTATCCCAAAAAATGACGCACTACAAAAATAAAATTTATGGCTTCTGGAACAAATGGTATACCGGAAGAGACCTTACAAGTGTGTTTTATTTGGGGATTTGCTGAGGAATGGTGACCTGCAGGGAAAAATAGGTCAGATCCTTGTTTATTTTCCTGAAATCGTACTCCAGCTTTCCCCCTGATTTACGGGCCATATCCACTAGACCTAATCCCGCTCCGCCTTTGTCGGAGATATCATTGTTTCGCATGATCTCTTTGTACAATTGCTTTAGCCCTTCCCGATCTAGTTTGTTGATCCGTTCGATTTTCCCCGTGAGGTCCTTAACCTGATTGCTGGGCACCGCGTTTCCAGAAGCTATTACATATTGTTCGTGTTCCCGCCCGATCATAAAAATAGGTAAACCGTTTTTTAGATCAACACTACCGAGATTTTCCCCGTGTTTCACAATATTCTGTAAGCACTCCACGATTACATTGAAAACCTTTCTTTTTACCGTGGGATCTTCTTGCAGAGAATCAATATTTCTTTCAGCTAGTAGCAGTACAGATTTGGTGACCTGCTGATCGAACTTCCCCTCGTAGACCAGAATAATACTGGAAGGATCCATATTTTGATGCAGATCGTACTTGAATTTCATTTTAATCGGTTATTTCAGACTTTCGCTGGAAAACTTAAAGGGCAACAGCATATCCACCGAGTTAGCCCGGTATATCTTCCCCTTAGTTCCTTCCATAAGTACTTCTATTGGGGAATTCTGCAAGTTTTGATATTCCATCATGGCTTGACGGCAGGCCCCACAAGGAGTAACTTCCACTTGTGCCTGACCGCTTTTTTGCGCACTGATCGCTATTTTTAGAAATGGGCTACGGGGATGATTGCTTGAAGCTGTAAATAGTGCCACCCGTTCAGCGCATAGGCCTGTAGGGTAGGCCGCGTTTTCCTGATTATTACCCACAACTATTTGACCACTTTCCAACATCACCGCCGCGCCAACTTTAAACTCAGAGTAGGGAGCATAGGCTTGCTCACTTGCTGATCGCGCCCGCCTCATTAACTCCATACTTTGCGGGTCCAATTCCGCTTCCTCGTATTCCTCCAAGAAGATTTCCTGTGTGAATCTAACGGGCATGTCGATGATTAAACTCACTGTAATATAGTACAATTTTTTCGTTACTGACAATCTCCATAGCATTAGCTATGGCGGTGTTTGCAAAGGGTGATAATTGATGTGCTTAGGTCGTGATAAAGTCTTATCTTGGGCCTCAAATCTTCACAGATGACACAAATTTTAGTTCTGGGGGCCGGCCGTTCCGCCACCTCTTTGATAGACTACCTGTTGGCCAACACCCAAGCCCTCCAATGGGAGCTGGTAGTGGCTGATAAATCATTAGAGCTAGCGCAGCAGAAAGTGAACGGGCACACTCGGGGTCGGGCAGTAGCTTTTGATTTGAATCATGAAAACGAAGTAAGCCGACTTATTAAGGAGGCCACTTTGGTAATCTCTTTGTTGCCCGCCAGATTCCATCCCACAGTAGGCAGAATTTGCCTACAGTTTGGAAAGAGTTTATTAACTGCTTCTTATGTATCACCGCAAATGCAGGAGTTACATGAAGATGTAGTGAGTCGTGGTCTGCTATTCTTAAATGAGTGCGGATTGGACCCTGGCCTGGATCATATGACGGCCATGTCAGCGCTGAATAAAGTAAGAGAGCTTCCGGAAGCAGAGATCCGAAGTTTCATTTCATATACCGGAGGCTTGATGGCCCCGGAGTCGGAGGACAACCCATGGAATTATAAATTCACCTGGAATCCAAGAAACGTAGTGCTGGCAGGCAAGGAAACGGCCCAATTTATCCGCAATGGAAGATATAAGTATATTCCCTACCACCGGCTATTTACGCGACTGGAAAAGGTCCAGGTTGAAGGGTATGGAGAGTTTGAGGGTTATGCCAACCGCGATTCATTGAAGTACCGGCAACTTTACGGACTGCAAGATGTATCAACATTGATTCGTGGAACCCTGCGACGTCCGGGCTTTTGTGAGGCTTGGAATGTTTTTGTTCAATTGGGCCTTACCGACGATTCCTATAGTTTAAAGGACCTTTCTAATATGACATACAGGGATTTTATCAATACTTTCTTGTACTTCCATCCCCATAAATCGGTGGAAGAAAAACTATGTGATTACCTGAATCTACCAACAACAGGTGACATAATGAATAAGCTTAAATGGCTGGGAATCTTTGAAAATGTTCCGGTGGCCCTTCAACAGGGTAGCCCCGCGGATATCCTCCAACATATTTTAGAATCTAAATGGTATCTGGGATCTCAGGATAAAGACATGATTGTAATGCAACATCAATTGGGTTACTTGGAATCCGGACTGGAGACCACCTTGAGCATGTCTTTGGTTTCCAAAGGTGACGATACCCAAAATACCGCCATGTCCAAGACAGTGGGGTGGCCGTTGGCTATTGCTGCAAAATTGATACTCACTGGTAAGATTCAAGACACCGGCGTAAAAGTTCCGCTAACCGAACAGTATTATGCACCTATTTTACATGAGCTGCGGCATTTAGGGGTGCAGTTTATTGAAAAAGAGCTCTAACTGTTGGCCTCAAAGCCATGATCAACCTGTAGGTTATTACCGGCAGCCGCTTCCACAGCTAGCTGGTCACAGCGTTCGTTTAGAGGATTCCCATCATGGCCTTTCACCCATTTGAAGGACACCTTGTGACGGCGAAAAACCATTAGAAAATCCTTCCAAAGGTCCGGATTTTTTTTTCCTTTGAAATTTTTTTTCTCCCAGTTCCACAGCCACCCTTTCTCCACAGCGTCAACTACATACTTGGAGTCAGAGTAAATCGTGACTCTGTGGCCAGTTCCTTTTAAGGCCTCCAGTCCCCTGATTACCGCTAGTAATTCCATACGGTTATTAGTGGTGAGACGAAAGCCCTCCGAAAGTTCTTTTCTATGCTGTTTATACAACAACACGGTGCCATAGCCCCCGGGGCCCGGATTACCACTACTTGCTCCGTCGGTATAAATGGTGATCATATAACGAATAGATTGTTCTTGATGAGTTTGATGGCAATTGCCAACAAAATGATGCCAAATACTTTACGCAAGATATTAAACCCTCCTGTTCCTAATTTTTTCTCCAACCAACCCGATGATTTTAAAACTAAATAGACGAACAATAAATTGAACGCGATGCCCACTAAGATATTATATACAGAGAACTCGGCTCGCAACGCTAAAATGGTAGTCATGGTACCCGCTCCGGCAATTATGGGAAAAGCTAGAGGCACAACGGAGGCCGAATCAGATTCGTCGGGGGCTACTTTGAAAATCCTCACACCTAGGATCATTTCCATCCCTAAAATAAACATTACCAATCCACCGGCTACCGCGAAAGATTCAATGTCAAGTCCAAACAGCGAAAGTATGGACTGGCCCAGGAAAAGAAAAATGATCATTATGATCCCCGACACCAGGGTGGCTTTTTCTGACTGGATGTGTCCCGCCCTTTTTTTTAGATCGATTACCACAGGTATAGATCCCAGAATATCGATTACCGAGAATAGGATCAGGGTTACTGAAAGAATGTCTTTAAAATTTAGCATGCCTATTAAATTTCCGCAAAGCTAGAAAAAGTGTTTACGGCGGCAAAACTTTAAAGGCTCAATATCTCATTTTACTCCACAATTTTTGCAAGGCCTTGATATGTTTTACTCGCAGGGCTGGGAAGTTAGCCAGGCGCAATGTGGTATTCTTTAAATCTCCATACCCACGGCCTATCTCAATTTCATTTTCCTTGCTACAGTCAATAATACTTTGAACTTGCCGAGGATCGCCCTTAAGCGCAATTACCGTATGGGATCGCACCTCTGGATTATCTATTAAATGATCCAATGAGTTAAGTGTGTGCAGGTAGTCCAACCACTTATTATATCGAAGTTCCACTTTTTTTTGGGTACTCTTTATGGACTGGGTCTTCTTCAGTACTTTATTCAAAAGGTAGATGTTCAGAACATTAGGAGTATGAGTTGTCTGGTGGTTCTTCATGTGAAAATCCAAATGCAGCAGGCTGTTGTAGTGCTGATGATCTCCAATTTCCTCAGCCCTTTGCAGGCAACGGGGCGAGCAGATCAGCAATCCCATTCCAGCTGGTAAACCCAGACATTTTTGTACAGAAGCAAACCAAACATCCCCAAATTCCCAGGGCAAGTCAATTCCTCCTAGAGAGGAGGTCACGTCAATTGCGATAAGAGGTTCGGTTAATTTCTCCCGCATCAATTGCAGATTGCCAGCAGAGACTTGGGTGCCATTTGAGGTTTCATTTTGGGTTATGGCTATCAGGTCTGCCCCATGCGATGCTGGTAAAAGATCAGGAGACAGTACCACATTGCTGTCAAATACAAACTCTTGAGATTTTGGTATTAATTTCCGAGTGTACTGATACCATTTCCGGCCGAATGCGCCATTGAATAAATGCGCGCTTTTGGATACCACAAGAGATTGGGCTATGATCTCCCAGCATTCGGTAGCCGAGGAAGTAAAATAACAATGATAATCACCAGGGATCCTCAAGTTCTCACGCAGCAAAGTTTGTGTTTGGCTCATCAACGCTTCAAACTGCGCACTGCGGTGGTTGACGCTTAGATAACCTTCAGCATAGGCCTTTGTTACCCATTTTGGCACCTGGCGATACACCTGAGAGGGCCCGGGGTAGAAACTGATCATGATCTTGAATTCACAAAATGCTTGATAGCCAACAGATAGCTTCCCAAGCCAAAACCAGCTATGATCCCCAGGCAGTTCTTACTGATTAGGCTTTGGTGTCGAAATGACTCCCGGGCATGTATATTGGAAATATGTACTTCAATGACCGGCGATTGAATAGCCGCAATGGCGTCGGCAATAGCTACGGAAGTATGGGTGTACCCTCCAGCATTTAATATGATACCGTCTATTTCAAACCCTACTTGATGCAGCTTGTCAATTAATTCTCCCTCTACGTTGGATTGAAAATAGTCTATATCTACCTGGGGCCACTGCTTTCTCAGTTCCTCCAAATAAGATTCAAAATGTTGATCACCATATATACTTTTTTCCCGCACTCCCAGGAGATTTAGATTGGGTCCATTTATGATGATGAGCTTCATGCGGTTAAATATAAAAGATATAAATCAATTTTAGCCACCTTAATATTATCTTTGGTTGTGGCCCAAAGCATTACCTGGACGGAAATCATTAAGCGCTTTGAGAATTATCTGAAGCTGGAAAGATCCTTATCGGAGAACTCTGTGGCTGCCTATATCGCAGACATTACCAAGTTAAAGCAGTTTGCACAGCAACAACCATCACCATTAGCGGTTACCCAGATCAGTACTGTTGATTTACAGAATTTTTTAGTATTTCTGCATGATTTGGGCATACAACCCCGGTCGCAGGCCCGCATAATATCAGGTATTAAGGCTTTCTTCAAGTTTCTGTTGTTTGAAGAAATTAGGGAACATGATCCGGCTGCCTTACTGGAAGGGCCCAGACTGGGCCGGCGTTTGCCGGATACTCTTAGCTATGAAGAGATTGAGAAGATCATTCAAGCCATCGATCATGCCACGCCGCATGGGGCTCGTGACCGGGCGGTGGTGGAGACCCTGTATAGTTCGGGTTTGCGGGTTAGCGAATTGCTGGCATTAAAAAAAGGAGACATTCATTTCGATGTGGGTTTTCTGCGTATAAGAGGAAAAGGCAACAAAGAGCGGTTGGTCCCCATAGGAACTTCTGCCATGAAATATTTAAAGATCTACATAGATCAGGTG
>JAOTYN010000244.1 GCA_029861825.1 Cyclobacteriaceae bacterium | reverse complement strand
TGATCGGTTTTCTCCTCGATGGTCTGTTGCTGCTCATTGTTAGCCAGGGTAAGCGTATCCAAATTAGCATTTAACTCCTGAATGCTAAAATCTCTGGTCTCCAGAGTGGTCTTTAACTCGGCAATTTGAGTATCACGCTCTTCGATCTGTTGGGTCAGGTCCTTTTTGGCCTTTTCCAGGGCTTTCCGAAGTTGGGAGTTTTTTCCGGAGGCGTTGGCTATTTTAGTGTTGAGTTCATCGATGGTGCGTTTGTTTTCGCTCATCAATTCATTAATCATTTTAATATCTTCCGCTACACGTTCGTGGGCGTCTTCGGAAGTATTTACATCACTATTACTCAGGGTGATATTCAATTCACGTTCTCGGATCTCCGCCAGATTTTTCTCAATGTCAGTAAAGGACTCCACAAACTCAGCCAGGGATTGATCTTTTTCCACGGACGATTCCTGCAGTTTAAGGTTCTCAGCTTGTAAAAGTTCAACCTGCTCTTGCAGTTTAGGTTGGCTGCATGCTGCTGCCAGAAAAACCAGGGGGATTATTAATGCATATCTTTTCATAACCTTCGTTTTATAATTTGATGTTTTGCATTAAGTGAGAACAATATTGTGCCAGTGTCCTGCTACCTTGGAATAATACAGCTAATTCAGGCATTGGAGGCCCATTATAATCCGATAATTATAAAAGTGCACTTTTGAACAGCAAGCCGTTTGGGTAAGTATTACCCAATTTGGGGAGATTTCGCACAGTAAAAAGCCGGTAGAGAAAGGCCATTTCTGGCGGTGTTTTGTAAATTAAGGCTATGAATAGGCTTGTTCTCGGTGCCGCGCTGTTGGTGTTGTTCAGTTCGGGGTGTGCTTCCACCAAGTACATCACCAAAGAATACTTGGAACAGAAATACACCAATGAGCAATCCCGCTTCACCACCATTGATGGGATCAGGGTCCACTATCAGGATGAAGGTTCCGGTATTCCAGTATTACTCATACACGGCATTTCCAGTTCTTTGCACACCTGGGATGCCTGGACCGAACAATTAAAAGACCAATACCGGGTGATCAGGTTGGATCTACCAGGATTTGGACTTACCGGAGCGGATCCTCAAAACGAGTATTCTATAGACCGTTACGTGTCCATCGTGGATAGTCTGTGTCTTCATCTGGAACTTGATTCATTTTACGTAGTAGGTAATTCGCTCGGGGGGTGGATTGCCTGGGAATATGCCTACCTGTATCAACATAAGGTATCCAAAATGATACTTATCGATGCTGCGGGATTCGTTACTCCGGATGATCCGCCCAAACCTATAAGAATGACTCAAAAGCCGATCTTCAAAAAGATTGCTACTAAAAAAGCCCCCAAATTTCTGGTGCGAAAATATGTAAAGCAAGCTTACGGTGACCGCAGGAAAGTGACCAAAGGTCTGGTAACTCGGTATTTTGAACTCAGCAATGCCCCCGGTAATCCCTTGGCGTTTTATACTATTGCCAACAGCAATTACCAATCCCACACGCAAAATTTACCCAAGATCCAAGTCCCTACTTTAATTATGTGGGGATCGGAGGATAAGAAGTGGATAAATGTAAGCCATGCCTATCTTTTTAAAGAAGCCCTTCCCAATAATCGACTTACCATATATCAGGGTGTTGGTCATCTGCCCATGGAAGAGGCTCCCATGGAATCAGTCCAGGATGCCATGGAGTTTTTTAGTCAATGACGCTTCAGGGCTTCGGCAAACAAAAGGTCATAATAATACTGGCATTCTTTCAATAAGGGCTGTAAATCGGGCCGCACGGATTCCTCTTTAGGTTTATAAGGAGCAAAACCAGTGGATTTGTGCACCTGGTGATACCAGTGAGGTGCCCAAATACCGTCCTCAGGTCGAGGTCCGGGTTGCCAGGATGTCATTTCAGGGTAATAGGGTATGGCTGTTTTTTCACAAACCTGCCGGAGAATGTTTGCGGGCTCCAGCAGCAATTCCCTGGAATCGATCACTGTGGGTCTTTGTCCTAAATCTACCAGCTGTTCATAAAGGTCCCACTGCATTTTGTAAGCAGTGTCTATCATCTGGGGCTGTGGGATCTGATTGACCAGCGAGGGTAACATTTCCTTAGGATCCCGGATCAATAGTAGATTGTGAAGTCCCGGCAGGAAGGCGCTATCCAGATGTAAAAGATGATGCGCCATATTCTTAATGAACAATAAGGGTCGTTCAAAATCGTCATTGATGAGCTGTGCCACTACTTTGTCGCCATTCAACTCCATATGTGCCAAAACCTCTTCTCTGCCGGGGTGCTGAGCACCTGACACCTGTAGGTAGTGTCCGTACAAAGGTTCGTCGACTACCCTGGTATCGGGCCGTTGTGCAAAGGAATACATGATGGCCGTGGAGACGTTCCGCGGCCCTGACCACAAGGAGATTCGTTTCATGGTTGGCATCAGGGACGAATATATGTAGCCACAGTATGAATGACAAGGTGAGATAAAACATTTTGATAATACCCCCGTATTAAAGAACTTACAGATATGATTCGATCGCAGTTAAAGGGTACTCTTTTGGGTTTGTGGTTAGCCGCCGCTGGTGGCCTGGCTTATGGGCAGCAGGTTCAGGAGATCACCGGGTATGTGCTGGATGCCAATACTTCAGAGCCCGTGTCTTATGCCTCAGTAGGAGTTCCTGATCAAGCTACCGGTATTAGCGCTAATTTAAACGGCTACTTCAATCTTAGGTTGAACACCACAAACATGGATCATTTCCTGGAAGTCAGTTCTATCGGTTATTCACGCAAGAGAATCCCTTTTTCCAGTATTACCTGGGGTGAAGAAATCATCATTCGCCTGGATCCTGAAATCACCATGCTTCGGGAAGTTGTGATAGAGGGGCGTCGCCAAACTTTGGAGGACATTATTGCCAGTACTTCCAGGAACCGTAAAGAATATTTGAGATCTACTCCCTATCTGACCAATGTTTTTTATCGGGAAACTTTGCAAATAGGAGACAAATATGCGGGTATCACCGAGGCTCAAGGCATTTTCTATATAAATGGGTACAATCCCAAATACAAGAACAATCAAAATCAAGTCATGACCTACGATGTGGCCCAATGGAAACATATGCGACGTTCCAGTTACCCCAGCGAAAGCTATTTGCGAATTGGTAAGTTGTTAAAGGCCAAGGATTATTACCTGCATGATGGACCATTAAAGAGAAAGAACTTACAAAAATTCCGTTATACGGTGGTTGATACCAGTCAATACCAGGACCAAGCGGTGTTGGTGGTAGAATTTTCCCCATTGCCCGCTTATTCAGAAGAGTTCAATTACCATGGACGCATGCTGATCAAAGAAGATGATAAGGCGCTCTTGTCCATAGAAGTGGAACAGCGAGGAAGTGAGCCTTACCTGGCTCAAAAAGAGGATAAACAGCAGCAGAGCAGCACCTTTAGTATTAGTTTTATGAAATTCAATGATCAATACTATCTGAACCGCAGTAGTCTAATGCAATCCTATCACTCACCTGACGGCCCCCTCCAATACCAGCTGGAGATCATTGGTGGTCCTTTCTCCAAGCAAAAGCCGAAATTCCTGAATAACGCCCAACGCGCGGTATTGTATAGCGATATGTTGAATCCCGCTATTAACTACGACCCGAATTTTTGGGATGCTTATAAATTTGCAGAAAGCGAGGTATTCAAGAAAGTGGAAGCGGAGATCAGTAATTTGGATCAACTATTTGAACAGAACCATCAACTGCGCCTGGTACCTTTACCCGAAGGCATGGAGAGCTATGAGCAGATGGTTAACGAGCAGAGCATTCTGGAATTCTTCATGCAGTATTGAATGTTATTCGAAAAATTTTCGGGGAGGTACAATGAAGATGCCCAGGTTCAGCAATACAGCGCTGTTAAAATCATTGTCGATTAAGAGATCCGCATCGCGTTTGAGTCCATCCCGCAGGCTGAAATCAAAATTCGTCCTCATCCCTGCCTCCACACCAAACCACAACCAATCGTGAATCTCGCGTTCCCACTTCACTAAAAATCGTATTTCAGATTTTCTTAGTAGCAAGTCTTGTTCCATAGGGAATGATGGGTCATCCAGGCGGATATTATAGGCCGCTCCATTTAATTCGGCGGTGGCATAAAACAAGCTCTTCTCGCTATCGGTGTAACGCAACTTGGCATTGAGTGGGAGTATGGATTCAAATCCCCATCGGCTGTTGAAGGTACGATTGTAGGAGAAGACCGGATATATGTTTTGTCTTCCGAAGTCGTAGCTGTAAGCTATACCCACTGCCATGGAAGAGTAGGGACTGGTTTTCCATCCTATTAAGGGAGCTACAGATAATTTTAGAAAATCACCGTCAATCATATCGCCCAGATCAACATCGGCGTTGAAATTTGCTCCTACCCGTAGGATAAGATAGCGTTTACCTAACCAGGGTTTTACGATATAAAGTGAGGCGCCCAAACTTCGCAAGGGCTTGTCCTCCAAGACCTGGTAAAACGGATACTCATTGGTGGGAAATCCTTCGAACCGGTATTCTTCATGAAAATACTCCAGGCCCATGGCGATCTTAATATTGGGTTTTAGCAGCAGAGGGAACCGAAGCTTAACCTCCCATCGGCGGTTAAGTTTGACTTCATCTTCACTGCTTTCCAGTCCGCTTTCACTGCCATCCGACGCGATTCGATAATTCATAACCCGTTCTTGCTTAATGCTGAGGCCTTTGCCACGGGGCATTCCATACACGGCAGGCACACAAAAAGTCGAATCTGTACACATGATAATGCCTTGTTGGGCTCTTACAGTAAGGCAGCTCAATGGGAGAAGACAGGCCAGTATCGTAAACAGTCTTTTCAACCAATTATTTTTTTATGATGTAATATACAAAATGTCCCTCAGGCCTGGGCTAGTGGGTCGATCACATTACTCTTTTAGATCCGGGATTTTTTTCAATTTGGTTTACTTTATTATTAAATCAAACTTTACCATCTTCGTGAGTAAAATAGGACAACGCGATGGACAAAATAGATAGTTTAAATCAAGTAGCAGAATTTCATAAAACCTTTCAACACCCGGTTCTCCCACAGCCTGAAATTCCCGCTCTTCAAAGATGTCAATTGCGTGTGTCGCTGATTTCGGAAGAACTTAAAGAGCTGGAGCAAGCTATTGCTGATCAAGACCTGGTAGAAATTGCAGATGCTTTATGCGATATTCAATACGTCTTGTCGGGAGCAGTCCTGGAATTTGGCATGGGAGAGAAATTCGTAGCCTTATTTAATGAGGTTCAGCGTTCTAATATGAGTAAGTCATGTGCTACTGAAGAGGAGGCCCGTCGGACCGTTCATTTTTACCAAAATGAAAAAGACACCCCTTGTTTCTACAAACAAGTGGACGGCAAATACTTGGTTTATCGAACGTCGGACCAGAAAACCCTGAAATCGGTCAACTATTCTCCGGCTGATCTTAAGTCGATTCTACAGGGTGAAAATCAATCTGTGGTACAGGATTCCTAGAAGTTACCCCGCCCCAAATAAGCCTTGAGCTTAGGTGAAATGTCTCGTTGAACCAGCGCATGGTGCCATTTCCATTCCTCCGCTTTGTCAGGAGTGTGCATAAAACTGACTTCTTTGCCGGCTTTGACAGCCACGGGCTCTCCGTCTAAATACAATATGCGGTTATTGATCTGAGCAGGAACACGGTTACCCGGGGTAATGATCCCGGTCAGATTAATGGGATCAGTGGCACTGATGATGACCAACTTACCGGTCTTAGGGGCTTTAGTCACTTTTCGCAATTGGGCTACGGCCTCTTTCAAGGCGTACTGTTCTCCCCAGACTCCGGACACAAAACGACCCCCACGGATTTCCCCCCGGGCTTCCATTAACCGGAAAGTCCGCACCAATTCCCGCCAGGGAGGCAGGGATTTTTCACGATCCACAAGTTTTCGGAATATCACGCCATAACGCCGTAGTAATATATTGGCGGTTTGTTTTAAGGTCTCAGGAGTAAGTGATTCCTCATCACTGACATTGGGAATAATGGACCACCTTCCGGCTTCATCCAAGTTGAAAATGGCCTTGCGCCGGCGCCTGGAGTGGGATATCTTAAACTTATCAGGCACCAACAACGCTCTTAATCCAGTGAAACTGTCGGAGGTTACTAATCCGAAAGACACTAATTCCGCCAAGGCTTCTTCAGCTTTTACTTTTAACATCTGCAGATCCTGTACAATCTGATTGTAAAAGGAGGCGCCATTTTCAGTCAAGTAATTCCAAATGTCCTGAGCCCCATGGCTTAGGTCTTCGGGAGAGCCGGGCTTTCGGTAATGCTGCCATAGATCCAGATGGTTCCTGGAAATGAAGGTAATGGGAGTGGTCTTAATAGGTCCCTTGGCCGAATGATGATGAGAAAAGCGGCCCCACAAGTAATTACCGGAAAGGCAATTGACATCCAGCCAAAGAT
>JAOTYN010000243.1 GCA_029861825.1 Cyclobacteriaceae bacterium | reverse complement strand
TACCAGATACTCCTTGGCCAGTTTCTGAATTGATTCCTGCTGTTGTTCAGGAGATTCAAGCGCCACCTGAGATAGTTTTTCGAAAAGTTTATGGTCTTTTCTTGAAGAAATACGACTGATATTCTTCGACATGGCATCACCCTAGAAATTCCCTTAATAACTACTTCCTTTTATATGTTTCCTTAAAGTTGTGAAAGGCCAACTTGGTGGTTTCTAATAATTCCTCGATCTCTTCTACTAATTCTTCGTATCTCTCTTCCGCTTTTTCTTTGGACCCTTTGGCTTGGGTTTTTAACTCCTCAATCTTAACCTTGAGCGGCTTAAGATGTCTGTTACTGAAACTCCTTCCCTCCACCATCAGATTTTCATAGGACTCCTTCAGTTTTTCCAGACTTTCCTCTGAGGTTTCCTTGAGTTCCTCCTTGGTATGGGATGCTTTCTCCTTTATTTCCCGAATATCTTCACGGTAATGTTCTATGGTTTGCTTGACAAATTCAGTGACATCGAAATGAAGCTGATGGGCCTTAGTATCCACGCGGTCCACAAATGTCTTTATTTGTTCTGCAGTTTTTGAATGCGTTTCCATGATTAATAGTTTTTTCTTTAAATTCCACAACCGTATGCTCTGCTTCAATGATGTAGGTCAAGTGGACGGTTGATTTTGCCCCGAAGGGCACTTCCATTCAGAACCCGAATGACTTTAAAATGATGTAGATTACGTACACCGCCACCAGACTGACAGCTTCTTTCTTTTGCAAGCCTTTCTTTTTGTAAAAGTAGATCAACACTATTGCGGTTACCACAAACAAAATGGGAGTATCGAAATGCAGTACGGGTTTTTCCACTTTTATTTCGGAAATAGTTGCCCCTACCCCGGCGGGAATCAGGATATCAAAAATATTACTGCCTATAATATTTCCTACAGACAGTCCGGTGGCTTTTTTAAGAGCGGCGCCAATCGAGAGCACGAGCTCTGGCAAACTGGTGCCGAAGGCAATAAAAACGATCCCGATAAAAGACTGGGATACTCCCCATAGTTCCGCGAGTTTTAGGCCATTGTTAATGACCATATCTGAAGCTACGATCACCAGCACTATGCCCCCCAGTAAAAACACCAGGTTCTGCCATATCTTTTGGGGAAGTTCCTTTTTTAGTCTTTCGGGAAGTTTTTCGCCATACAGCAGCATCAAGTAATAAATCACATAGACCACCACCAGGGTAATGCCTTCAATGCGTGAGATCTTGAGGTCATAGGACACCAGGAAAAAGAGCACGATAGAGCCTAACAGCACCAAACCGTCTTGCTTGAGAGATTTACGGGATAAGGTAATGTAGCCCATTATTCCTGCTATGCCCATTACCAGGGTGATTTGATTGAGACAGCTGCCTAAAGCATTCCCCACAATTAACCCCGAAGTTTCAACACCTTTTAGCTTTAACAGAGAGGCATCGATGGAAAGCATGAGCTCCGGCAGGTCCGTTCCAATAGCCAGTATAGTAAGTCCAATGAATACCTGCGACAAATCATAGTGTTCGGCAATTGTCAGTGCCCCGCGAATCACCAGTTCTGTGCCCAGCCACAAGCCTAGTAAGCCGAATATCAGATATAGTAATTCCCACATTTATATGCTTGATAAAATCATGGATAGGATTTGCAAAAGCATTAAGTAAAAAATAACTTAAGAGTATTCTATCTTGTAGAAATTTAAAAGCTTTGATCTGGGCTCCGTATGATGGGAATCATGGCCAAAAGTGACAATGAGCATATATGAGCTAGGTTAATAGTAATAATTTCCTTTGTATCATTTCCAGCTAAGTAAATATGAAAATTAAGAAGATCCTCATCCCTTTCGATTTTTCTGAATGCGCAGAGAACGCCCTGAACTATGCATTAAACATTAAAGAAAAAACCCAGGCAGAGCTCTGTTTGTTGAATATATGCATGTTGCCTTCGCCCTATGCGGAAACTGACTACTACTATGAAGCCTCCGTAGTAGAAGAAACGGAACAAGCCAACCGTGAACGGCTGCACCAGCTCAAAAAGGATACTCCGGCTTTATTCGGGTCGCAAATTGAGACCTCCAGCCACATTTCTGTAACCGAGGGAATCAAACACCGTCTTCAAGAGCAAGACATTGATCTTATAATCATGGGGACCAAAGGGGCAAAAGGATTGTACGAAATACTGTTTGGCAGTCACGCCTCCAGCCTGGTAAAAGAAACCATGGTACCTACTCTGGTGGTTCCTGAGTCCTATCAAACCCATGGTTTTGCACGCATGGCCTTTGCTGGCGACTACGAAAATGTTGAAGACCCCCAGGAGGCTTATATCCTGGCCGATCTGTGCCAAGCCTTTAACGCCGAACTGGAGATATTCTATGTCAATCCTTTGAATGAACCCATTACCCAGGAAAGAGCATTTCAGGCAGCTCAACTGGAGGACTATTTTAAAGACACTAAGCACAGCTATCACGAGATCAAGCACCAAAGTCCCGAACAGGGTATTACAGAGTATATCGATCAGCATAAGATCGATCTCATTAGTATGATCCCCAGACGTCACACGGTATTAGAGAAATTATTTAAAGGCTCTCTTACCAAGAAAATGGTGAGCCATTTGCAAATCCCCATACTGGTGTTGCATGACGAGTAGCTGCTAACGTCATTACTTGGATACCTTAACTCCGATACGAACCAGGTATTCCTGAACAGCCGAGGTGATCAAAGGCGCCACGTCAATTTGATTGGTGCTATGAGAAATGGTATTGGTAGTGATCAACTCCCTTATTCCATTAGCCTGCAATTTTAGATGGGAATTATTGGCAAATATTCCATGAATACCTACGCACACCGCCGCTAGCGGCAATAGCTTTTTCAACCCATTTACGGCTTCTATCATGGTGCCGGCGGTGGAGATAATGTCATCAGCCAATACCGGCACATGATCCTGGTATGGCGTCATATCCGGTAGTTTCAACTGTACCTCCTTATCTGATAAACGCTGCTTGCTGAATACTTCATAAGGAGCATCTGCCATATGGGCAATCTCCTGCACCCATTGCTTGCTCTCACTGTCGGGACCGATGACTACAGGCTTAGTTACATGCTTAAGTATCCATTGGGCTATTAAGGGCGCTGACTGCAGACAATCCGTGGATATGGAGTAGATCTGGTTCAGGGAGTCAATGCGGTGCAGGTGAGGGTCAACGGTGATCAGGTGATCGAAGTAATTACTGATAAGGGTGGCAAACTCACGATTGGTAACCACCTCCCCCTTATTGAATTCCTGATCTTGTCGCAGGTAGGCCAGGTATGGGGCCACTAGGATTAAGGGCTTGGCCCCCATATCGCGGGCGCGGTTGGCAGCAAATATTAACGGAAGTAATTTAGTATCCGGTTGGTTTAATGAGGCCAGTATCACCAGTGGACCCGGTGTTACGGGCTCCAAAAACCTAACGTAGCTTTCTCCGTCCGGAAATTTTCGGATCTTGGTTTCCAGGATTTGACAGGGGATTGACCTTTTTAGGGACAACCCCAGATTTTCATTTCCGGGATGTAAGATCATGGGGATGCTCATGATATGGTAATAATATTTGGGTCACTATTTACATATTTCAAAGCATATTTTAACTCTCCTGACGATTCAGAGTGTATGGTGAAAAGCGTGCCCCCCTGCTCTACATGGGCACCGATTTTTTCAAAAATCTCGATACCAGCTGCCGCATCATAAGGTGCTCCCGCAAGTTTGGCCACTTTGGCTAACTTGCGATTATCTATGGAGCTAATGATCCCGGGATACGGAGCCAGCACCTGATGTTGGTAAGGGGCTTTTGTAGGTTCCTTCATGCCCCCCTGGGCCTGGCATATGGCCTTGAACTTGTCCCAGGCCTTTCCACCGGAGAGCATATCCTCCGCCATCAACTGACCTTTACCGACCACGCAAATGCCGGCTGCTTCAAAAATCGTTCCTGCCAGTAATGTGCTCTTGGTCCTGAGATCTTTGGGAGCCCGGGGCTTGTTTTGCAGCACCGCCAAAACATCCCTGGCTTCCAGGGCAGGTCCGATCCCCTGACCTATGGGCTGGGTACCGTCAGTGATCAAGACTTTCACTTCTAATCCAATGGCATTACCTATCACATTAAGCTTGTATTTCAACCTCTGGGCCTTTTCTTCGGTGCGTACTTTTGCCGTAGGACCAACCGGAATATCAACCACCACATGTGTGGAGCCCACCGCTACTTTCTTGGACAGAATGGAGGCAATCATCTGGCCTTCACTGTCTATATCCAGGGCTCGTTCTACCTTAATAATACGTTCGTCAACCGGACTCAAACCAGCGGCACTACCCCAGGAAATGCAACCGCCTTCTTTTTCGATAACCTCCCTTATCTGATCCAGGGTTAGGTTTACCGGGGCCATAGTTTCCATAGTATCGGCGGTACCGGCAGGCGAGGTAATAGCTCTGGAACTGGTTTTGGGTATGGTGAGGCCGGCAGCAGCCACCAAAGCCACCACAATAGGAGTGGTCCGATTGCCTGGCAGTCCTCCCACACAATGCTTATCTACTACTATAGGTTTTCCCCAGTCCAATTTGGCACCGGTGGCCACCATGGATTTCGTGAGGCTGGTCATCTCTTCAATATCCAGATTGTCGCCATAACAGGCGGTAATGAAGGAGGCGATATGCAAGCCGGAGTAACGCCCTTTTTCGATATCATTGATGATCTGCATAAAGTCCCCTTCTGACAATTTGTTCCCGTTAATCTTGGAACGTACTAATCCCAGCGAAGAGAGAGGCGGCAAATGGGAAAGACGCAACACCGCTCCGGATTTAACCTTCAATGTTTTACAAGCATTCTCGGAAAGTCCAACTTGCCCCTCGGCGATCAGATCGCCCTGAATCACACTGAGGGTGGCCACAATGGTGCGGTTTTGATAATGTACCCTTATCCTTGTCAGGGTTTCGAAACCTTCTGACACTACAATAGGACTATCGGCCTTGAGAAAAACAAAATGTTCCTGTTGGGTATCAATACCCAAGTCTACCAGTTGTAAACCGTTATTGGTTTGTGGTGTAAATTCCGGACTTTTCGGAGCATTGCTGGTAGCCATGGTCTATTGATGATGGTAGGTGTAAATGCGGGTTTGGTCCTTGTTGCCCTTGTTACCCTTGTTACCTTTGACACCCTTGGTGGTAAGCTTCTTCATGCTAAAGGATATCAGTATAGACAAGATCCCCAGGATAATAGTGTAGACGCCAATCCCCTTGGTAAGGGCAATGATATCATTAAAAGGATTTATGGTCACGATGATGCCAAACAGTATAGCTAGAAACCCATTTACCAGGTACAGGTAGCCCTGGGTAACCTCACGCCACATGCGCACCACCGAAATGATCTGTATAGCGCCCACTAGAATGGCCCATAGCGCTAGTAATACCAAGAAAACCTGCAGAGTTACCCGATTGCCGAACAACAGCATTAACCCAATACTGGCGTTGAGTACTCCCTCGAAAAACCAGAAATCCCAAAGCCGGGTATTGCGCCGATTGAGATAGCCGGCCAGCATGAACAATGCCCCCAGGAACAAAGCCAATAATCCGAAGTAACCCATTAATAGTACTAGGGTCCAGGACGGATAGAGTATGGCCACTAGTCCAAAGATGATGGCTGCTATCCCGTTGACGGTAAGCCACCACCAGTTTTTCAATAATGTGATATCCATTGCCATTACTGACTTTTTTCGTATCGACCGGTGGCTTGGTCCATTTTAATTCTGAATACTACCATTTTCGTGCGGGCATCCATCCTGCCCGCTGGTTTTTGGTGTAATCCGTAGTGGGGCCGGTAGGTTTCGCTGGTGACTAATGGCACCATACGGTTACTCAGATATCGCAAGGCATTATCGGCTTCCTCTCCTTCCAATTCCTCATAGGTGCCCCTGAAGATCACGCTCTGCCAGTTCGCCATATTTTCGATATGGTCCACCTCGAAACAAACCTGAGGATTGGCCCGCATTAGTTCCGTTTTAAGTCCCTCTTTGGTGTGCAGATATAGATATTCGCCGTCATATGCATAGGTGATGGGCACCACATATACCTGGCCATTGGCCTGGCATCCCAGCCGGCCCAACACCTGGCTACGTAGCAGATTGTCGATCTGCTCCCGGTTTAATTCCCCAGTCATACAGTAAGATTAAAAAGGAAGTGGTGGTTCACTATGATTTGCATCATTAGGGTGCTTGATTCCAGTCAGCCTCCCCCTGTATCCCCCTCTCGAGGGGGACAGTACGATTATCAAGAGCACGAACATAAAGCGGAAGCAGGACCAAGCTTGTGTTTATTACGAAATTACAGGAGCTGTTACACAGAGAAGCGCAAAGAAGCGCAAAGGAACACAAAGGGATGTGCTGTGGTTAGAAGGGGACTTCAAGCTCATATCCAACTATGCTGTCTTGATTGCCCATTGCCCA
>JAOTYN010000242.1 GCA_029861825.1 Cyclobacteriaceae bacterium | reverse complement strand
TGGCAACCAGTTGGCAATGTTACTTAGAGAAAACAGTCGCAGAGACAACTCGCAGATCATCTTTTCCAATGATGAAGGGCAAACCTGGTCCAAGCCAAAATCCCTGCCCAATGAACTTACCGGCGATCGCCATGTGCTAAAATATGCCCCGGATGGAAGGTTACTAGTGGTATTCAGAGACAGAAGTCCGCGTATTCATCACCGGGAGATAGTGAAAATCTCCAAGGAGGAAGAACAGGATAACCTAAGTGAGATTGCCCAGAGAACTGGATTGGGTAACCCCACGGAAGGAGATTGGGTGGCCTGGGTGGGTACATATGAGGATTTACTAAATGGAGGAAAAGGACAATATCGGGTAAGGATCAAGGATAATAAAAAAGGCTGGGATACCACATATCCGGGGGTAGAATTGCTGCCCGACGGATCTTTTGTAACTACCACCTATGGACATTGGGAAAAGGATGAAGAACCTTATATACTGAGTGTTACATTTACGCTTCAGGAATTAGACAAAAGACTGGCAGAAGCCAAGTGATAATGCAAGAATATAAGGATCCGGTTGATCCTATGAAGCAACAGTTGGTAAGGCTTCACAGAGAAATAATGGACGAGGCAAATTATCACCAAACAGAGGCTCATGAAAGTAACTGACCGCATACAAATGTCAACCCTTATTCTGCTCATAATTTGCCTCTTTATGCATAACGCTTGTGAGCAGAAAAAGGAATCGCCGGCTGGGCCAGAAGTCTATGCGGTATTTGAAGGAGGCAAGGAGGAAATGAAAGGCCATAATGACATCATATTCCCTCAATACCGCGAACAAAATGTAATTGTAACCAATTCGGGAAAGTTAGTGGTGGTAGTGCAGGGCAGAAATAAAAGTGATTGGAGCGACCGCTCCGGGCAGGATCTCATATGCAAGACTAGCATTGATAACGGAAAATCCTGGTCCAAGCCTTTGCTAATGATCTCAGAAGGTGAAAAATCAATTTGTCCCAATGCTACCGTATACGATAAAACCACTAATCGCATTATTACGCTTTACTCGGTATTTCAGTGGCCCTTTACCGATCCTGAAATTAGAAAATCCTGGGAGGGATTAAAGAATAGAGAGTATATGATTTATAGTGATGATGAAGGAGAAACATGGAGTGAACCTCATGAAATAACACAGGCAGCGAAATTGGATTCAGTAACTCAGGTGTTTGGATCCGGCGAAGGGATTCAGCTGAAACATGACAAATATGCTGGAAGGCTGGTGGTACCGGGAGGGGATATGTTGCCCCCCAATAAACGCGTATTTGCCTGGTATAGCGATGATCACGGTAAAAACTGGCGTACCAGTGACATTGTTCCTAATACGCAGGGCAGATTGACTCCTTGTGAGAACGCCATTGTGGAGCTGTCCGATGGCACATTACTTATGAACGAAAGAAATCAAGGAATTGGCCATCGATGGAAATCGATTAGCCAAGATGGCGGTGAGACCTGGAGTGCCTTTGAACCCATCGTGGATTTACCCTCAATCAGTTGTAATTCTGGGGTTATTTCAGTTGAACATAATGGAAAGGAGATACTGCTTTATGCCGGTCCTGTGGGACCGAGTCCCGATGTTATAAATGCTTTGAATGAGTATGAGGGTCAAGATTTAAGCTCCCAAGAACGGCGCCGAAATGGAGTGGTTTTTGCCAGTTACGATCAGGGTAAGACCTGGCCTTTTAGAAAGCTTTTAGTACCTGATCTTTTTGCCTATTCAAGCCTGGTGCTTCTACCTGATGGTAATATTGGATTATTTTACGAAAGCCGGGATCATCTGGATATAAATCTGATAAGATTTTCCCGTGATTGGTTGTTTTCGAATTAAGAGATAGACAGCAGAAAAAATTATGACTAGAATATGCCAGGGATTGGAATTGTTGGTCATCAAGATCCTCTTGTGGTCCTTTTTGTTTTTGGTTACGCTCTATTTAAATGGGTATGGCCAGGAAAAGGATGCCCGGATGAATATTCTGCTCATTATTTCAGAAGATAATAGCGCTAACTTGGGTTGTTATGGCGATCCCTATGCAATAACCCCTAATCTGGATAAACTGGCATCCCAGGGTGTTCGATTTGACAATGCCTATGTAACTCAATCAGTCTGCAGTCCCTCACGCAGCTCTATTTTTACAGGGCTATATCCTCATCAGAATGGCCAGATAGGATTGGCCACGCATCAATACGCTATGTTCCGGGACTGGGGGACTAGTTATAAGTACTTAAAATCGGCTGGGTACTCTACTGGATTGATTGGAAAAACACATGTTAACCCAAAAGAATATGTGGAAGACCATGTAGACATGCGCTATCAGGAAAAATCCAATTTTGGCAAGGAGGGTCTGGAGAGCTATTGGAAAGAAGCGGGAAAGTTTATTAAAGAAGCCGGTGCTCCGTTTTTTCTGACGGTCAATTTTCCCGACGCTCATTGGCCGTTACAGGACCAGGTAGAAGGGATGCCGGCAAATCCACAGTCTATCGATGAGGTGGGTACTTTACCATTCGTTAGTGTGGAATCTCCTGACATTATGAAGTCTTTAAAGGGGTACTATAACAGCATGCAACGTCTGGATGAATGTGTGGGGGCGCTTCTATCCGAACTTGAATCTTCGGGAAAGGCAGAGAATACAGTGGTTATATACATGTCTGATCATGGAGCTCAGATGGCAAGAGGCAAGATCACACCGCTGGAAGGTGGAATGAAGATACCTCTTATAGTAAGATGGCCGGGAGTAACTAAAGCCAACACTTCCACGGATGCTCTTTGGAGTGCTATTGACTTGTTACCAACCTTACTGGATATCTCAGGTCAACAAAAGCCCGGATACTTGCCCGGGCAAAGTGTAAAACCACTTTTGGAAAAAAAGGTGTCAGCTTCAGATTATCGGGAGCATCTGTTTACACAACGAAATTGCGATGGGGTAATATTTTATTTTCCCCAGCGAACAGTAAGAGATAACCGATACAAACTCATATGGTCTCCCATTCAGGACAGAGCAAATAACGCAGCCGAACTCTATCTGGAAAAAAGACATGCGCATTATTATGGTAGCCCTACCAGGGAAGAACTTGTTGATGAATCTGAAGAAATTCAACAAGCATACAAAGTATGGGAATTTCCACCTATTTATCAGTTGTATGACTTAAAGGCCGATCCATGGGAATTTAAAAACCTGGCTGATGATGTTGATTTTCAAGATATAAGGGACAGACTGATCCATACCCTTCGCATTTGGCAGGTGGAGTTCAACGACCCAATGGCCGACCCAATTTTCCTTAAAGAACTTACCAAAGAGCATGACCTGCTTGCTAAAAGTGGGGAGCGGTCAACTCCGGGTGGCTGGAAATACCTTGACTATTTACATCCGGACAAACGAGAGGCCATTAGTGTGGAAACCTTTAAAAAACATAATGCAGATCATTTCACAGGAATAGTCTACTCGACAATTTGTAAAATTGGGGAGACCCCAATAATTAATGCTGATGATTCAAGATATAGGGGCATACGCGAACCAAATGCCGTGATCACAGAGAAAGGGACATTGGTGGTTGTTTTTGGACCACATGACCAAGATGCCCGCAACGATCGCGCCCATCAAGATTTGATATGCCGTACCTCCAATGACCAAGGAAAAACCTGGAACGATGCCCAGGTGATCATGGATAGGGGCATGGAGAGCTTACTTCCCACCACCCTTATTTATGATAAGCTTGAATCGAGACTTGTGCTTTTGGTAAACCAGATATTTAATGCCCCCGAAAGAAATGATCCTCTGGGATTAAAGGAGCCTAATAAGCATTATGTTCTGTTTTCAGAAGATGAGGGATTGACTTGGTCTGAACCTCAGCCCATATTGGAAAATGAACCCGGTATTTGTGTTTTTGGTGGAGGACATGGTATTCAACTGCAGCAAGGGCCTGCTCCCGGTCGTCTGCTGGTTCCGGGTGGGATTGGACCCAATGGCGCCAAGCCAGGAGTTTTCTTTAGTGATGACCATGGGAAAAGCTGGCAATTCAGGGCTGTTAGGGAAGAAGGAAATACCGAGGCTACCGGTTGTGAGTTAGAGGATGGCAAAGTATTGTTCAGCTGGAGGGAGCAGAAAAACCAATTTGGGGTAAGGACCTGTAAAAGTTACGCTGGAGGATTATCTATTGATCAACGAACCATGGCGCTGCCAGACGTTTGGGCAGGATGTAATAACAGTCTGCTAAGTGTTACCGTTAACGGAAAACCAGCAGTTTTATATGTAGGTCCGTTAGGACCGCAGAATGCGGACAAATATAGCTTGGAACCTCAGGCTGACCAGCTAAAAAGAGGAGCACAGGATTCCTATCAGACGGAAAGGTCCAATGGCGGCGCTTTTATCAGTTTTGACCATGGCAAAACCTGGAGTGGAAAATGTATTGCTCCTGGATGGATCTTTGGGTACAACACTGCAGTGCAATTTCCTGATGGTGACATAGGAATAATATTTGAAGGAATACCTTCAGGAACGCCCCAGTTGAAGAATGACGGCTGGGACAAAAAGCAACTAGGCATCTATCTTGCAAAATTAAATCCACAGCTACTGCTAAACAGGAGCCAATAATATTTAAAGGTTTCAGAGAATTAAACACTAAATAGATGTATGCTTTATTATTAGTTGCACTAATTTCGATAGTATCACAGAATATCTCTTACAGTCAGATTGACCAAGGTGGTGAAGATCCACGCGCTAGACCCAACATTGTTTTTATATTTGTTGATGACCTTGGCTGGAGTGATCTTAGCTATCAAGGCAGCAAGGTCTACGAAACACCAAATGTAGATAGACTTGCTTCTGAAGGAATGGTTTTTACAGACTTCTATGCCGCCGGTCCTGTTTGTTCACCCACCAGAGCTTCTCTTCTCACTGGAAAATATCCTACCAGAACCGGGATAACCACCTTTTTGTTAGACCCTGAACGAGATCCTGGTCGTGGAATCAAACCACATCTCGAAACATCTGAAGTGACCATAGCAGAAGCTCTCAAGAAACATAATTATACCACCGGTTACTTTGGGAAATGGCATTTGGGATATTCAAAAGAGCATTGGGCTGCAAATCAAGGCTTCGATGTGGCTATTGGAGGCATGGACTTGCCCTGGGCTTGGAGGATTGCACATCCCAATAAAAAAGCACCAGATATGGACCGTGAAAAAGGGCATACACGGTTTTTCAGCCCTCACCACCTGACATTCATGCAAAACGGCCCCCAGGGAGAATACCTAACGGAAAGGCTTACCAATGAGACCATGAATTTTATCGAAAACAACCAGGACAAACCATTTTTTGCCCTTCTTTCTTTCCATACAGTTCATACGCCTTTACAGGCTAAGCCGGAAGTTGTCGAAAAGTACCGCAAGAAGATTTCCAAAATGGGGCTCTTGGGTAATGAAGAAAAAAGTGCTGGATCCAGAAAGCATCAAAACCTGCCTGAATATGCTGCCATGGTGCAGCATATGGATGAAAATATTGGAAGACTTTTAGCAAAATTGAAAGAGCTTAGAATTGAAGAAAATACCATTGTGGTGTTCACTTCGGACAATGGAGGTAAACAGAGCGTGACTGCGAATGCCCCTTTGAAAGGGGCCAAGCATAATCTTGATGAAGGTGGTATCAGAGTTCCTACTATTGTAAAATGGCCGAAAATAATTCAGGCTGGCTCCAAAAACTCCACGCCTTTAATTTCCAATGACTTTTACCCAACCGTCCTCGATTTGGCTGGATTGCCTTTAGAACCTGAAAACCACCTAGATGGCATTAGCTTTAAAAATATCTTGGTAGGTAATTCAAAATCTGTGAATCGAGATGCCTTGTTTTTTCATTACCCGCATAGCAGAATGGAGGGGGCCGTGAGGTGGAAGAACTTCAAACTCAATTATCGCTATGAGACCGGTGAATGTACACTTTATGATCTGAGTAAAGACATTGGCGAAACCAAAGATCTCAGTAAAGAGATGCCCGGGTTAACAAATGACTTGACCACCTTATTAAGGGAAGGGCTGAAAAGTACGGATGCTAAGTTCCCTGAAGGTGTTTCAATGCCGGTCATAAGACTAAATGTTAAGACAATCAAGAAATAAAATACATTAAATACCATGTATAAAGCCCGAATTTTACCCGGATGTTCTGTGCTACTCACAGTGACAATTATCTTAGGCATATATTCAATAAATGAAGGCCATGCCCAAAATGTCAAGGCGCTGGACCTGTTTGTAAGTGGTACGGAAGGTGTCCATGAGTTCAGAATACCCTCTATGATTACTACAACTTCAGGTGCTGTACTTGCCGTATGCGATGCCCGGGTCGATAAACAAGGAGATGTTCCCAACAATATTGATCAGGTACTAAAAAAAAGCCTGGACAATGGAAACACCTGGGATAAAATCAGGACAATTGTTGATTTTCCTAATCAG
>JAOTYN010000241.1 GCA_029861825.1 Cyclobacteriaceae bacterium | reverse complement strand
GAACGGTATCCGGTAGCCGGTATCCGGTGATCAGATTTGCGCTTGTAGTTGAGCTCACTTGAGATTCAGACAGTAAGGGATTTCTGTAAATTGCTTATAACTATGTAGTGTGAGTAATTTGCTGGGTTACATAAAGTTGATCGCATTTTTATGTATAGTTTTAGTCGCACTCGCAACTGATGCTGTCAAAGCCCTGACCAGGCAGGGTGTGACCGTCTACACTAACCAGGCGATCCAGGCGGATCTCAAGTCCGCTGCTTAACAACATATACTCTACTTTGTCTCTTATATAAAGATCCTTGATGATGGCATCTACGGTGAGAAACTCGTGGATATCGCTGAAGTACTGAATGCGTATGTAGCGTTTACGGGTAGCGTTAGCCTCCAGGATATCGTAGAAGTTGCAGTCTATGGGTTGGTAAGAAGACATAGTGTCAAGTTACGACTTTTCGAGATACATGAGACGGCTAACGGTGGACGGTAGACGCCTGCCTGCCGGCAGGCGCCATCCGCGTGCTGCCGTAACATCCGCGGAGGGCAAGGCTTTGGCCACGAGCCGTCACCCTAGCGGTTTTGACGCGTCGGTGACCGGAGACCAGCAGACGGGGTGGACTTAGATCAATCTCCATTAAGATCAAGTTAATTTCGAGGGTGCCCCCCACCCACCCATTTTTAAGTTAACAATTGATAGTAGCAGTAGTTGAGATGGAGGAAAATTTCTTTTGATCGACGTGAAGGGCATACGCGAGACGTAAACACCTCCAAGGGGCTATGCTGTTGGAAACATGGAACGTACGGCCGGAGGCCGCTCTTCAAGAAATCAGGGATTTTGAGACTTGGGGGAATCCGGGATTCAGATACCCCCTTAAAAGGAAGAGATCCCCGTACAACGGACCAGGTCCGGAGTTACGGGGTCTACAAGGATGATTAGTTTATGCCTGCTTGTGAAGGTCATAAATTTTCCTATTAGTTTTGCAAAAAGCAAAATCGCCTATATATTTGCGTCACCATTTTTAATGGCCCGTTCGTCTCCTCCTTCGCCGGGGCTTCGGAGGACGCAATAGGGGTTTAATTCAGTAGCCAGAAAAGCTGGCTGCATTTATTTAATGGCCCGTTCGTCTAGGGGTTAGGACGCCAGGTTTTCATCCTGGTAACAGGGGTTCGATTCCCCTACGGGCTACACAGATTAGGCATAAGTGATTGTTATACAATTCCTTGTGCCTTTTTTATTTTAATAGGTCAAGCATTGGGTGAAGAAAGGTGCTAAAGCATATCAAACGTAAGCTTTTATTATGATCGGATATGGCCAAAAAATCATAACCGAGGGTTTTGTACCAGTCCATGATCATTTCCGGGAAATCATCGCCATCGCTCCAGTAAGAATGGATGTGAAGATTGCCCTTGTACTAGTTCTGGGGATTTCTTTGACCCTGGCAGTGCACGGTGACCAATACCTGGGTCAGTATTTTCAAAGCTAATCAATGCGGTTTCCTGGTCATACGTAGATTGATTAGGGGTTCAAGTTAGTTAATACGGCTCACAAGCATTTAACAAATTGCATTAACTTACTACTCAATAGCCTGACTTTCATCAAAAACCGCTCTAAGATTTTTATCAAAGAATGCGCAGGCTGTTAAGTCTCCGGTAACGTTTACCACAGTTCGACTCATATCCAGAATCCTGTCAACACCTAAAATAAGTGCAATCCCGGAAGCGGGTATGCCCGCAGTTTCCAGAATTGTGGCAAGGATCACTACCCCCACTCCAGGGGTGGCAGGTGCACCGATGGAAGAGCCAACCGTAATGAATACAATCAACAACAAGGTTGCAGTGCTCAACTCCACACCGAATACTTGTGCCAAAAAAATGGTGGCCACAGCTTGATAAAGAGCAGTACCATCCATATTGATGGTTGTACCCACTGGTATGAGAAACTGAGCGATGGTAGGGCGAATATTCAATTTGTCTTCTGCCGTTTTAATGGATAATGGCATTACAGCTGCGGAACTGGATGTTGAAAAGGCCAGCACCTGTACATCTTTTATCATACGCATAAACTTGGCTGGATTATGATTCGTCAACAGCTGGATTATAATATTGTAGACTATTGTCAACAACAATAATCCTACTATTACTGCTAATACATACATACCGAGCCCGGCCAAGGCATCCAATCCAATTTTCGAAGTAATTTGTGTCATCAATCCAAATACAGCATAGGGAGCTAATTCCATGGCCCAACGCACCACAGTCATACAGATCTGCTGAACCGCCTCCAAGAGCCGGACAATGGGCTCCGCATACTTGTTGTCGATTACCAGCAAAGCAACGCCAATGATAACGGTAAAAATCACCACCCCCAGCATTTCTCCACTGAGCATGCTTTGCAGAGGGTTTTCCGGTAGTATTTGGACGATCCTGTCTGGAATGTCAATATCGCTTTCCGTGGAGATGGGTGGCATCGTTTCAACTTGGCCGTCTTGAGCATCAGCAATTTGACTGGAATTAATATATGTTCCCGGTTTTATGACGAAGGCCACGCTAAAGCCAATCATAATGGCTATGGTGGTGGTTGCGGTGAAGTATAGAACGAGTCTTGGTCCGATCTTCTTTAGGAATTCAGGATCTCCACTTGAAACCAACCCGATGGTAATAGAAGAAAATACCAATGGTATAATAATCATTTTTACCAGGCGTAGAAATATATTTCCCGGTAAAGCTAGCCAACTGGTGATGACTTTGGTGCGTTCGGGGGTCACCAAATTCCAATCCGGCCCCAGAAGAATTCCCAAGGCAGTTCCCAGTATAAGACCAATGAGCACTTTTAGCCATAATTTACCCTCGATCAACCCCTGGATGGACTTGGTTAAAGACTTAAGAGAATTGATAGGGGCAATGGTCTCGAAGCTTTCAAAGAATGAATTCAATGGGTTGTGTTTCATAAATGGTTATGTTAAGGAACTACCTGTGGTAATCATAAGGGCTTAGACTATGCTTAGTTCAGGTAAATCATCATGCCTGCTCACAAAATCAAACAGCTCTGCATGTTTTTCACATTAACTTAATACCTATCAACTTACCCGTCAATTAAACAATCAAAAAATGATATGAGGTCAATAATTCTGAGCCGAACTGCCCACAAGCACTGCTTTTCTTGGTTTATCTTCATATGGATCACCCTTTATGGGGTAAATTTAATTTTCGAGGTATCACACCCACTATTTGCTCCTATTCTGGCACCCTATTTGTTCGATTCTTTATTACCAGAGGTCACTCGGGTAACACTAAACACTTAAACTTAGAGCTATGAAAAAACCTGTATTAGTTATAATCATATTATTAGCTTGTACTACTCTTGTAAAAAGTCAGGATCGTATTCCGGTAGAGCTTAGCAACACTCAATGGAATCTCAATATTTTGGACCCCAGCGTATCATTTGAAAAAAGCCTGGGGGATCATCAATCGTTTACTTTGGCTGCAGGCCTCACAGGCTTAGCCGACGAGGACGGAGCCTCTCTTAATCCGTTTGTTAGGGGTTCATTTAGAAATTACTATTTTAGGAAAAAGGTGAAAAAAGAGCTGAATCCCAATTCGGGTAACTACGTGGGTCTGCTTACCGGATACAATTTTGATGCTATAGCTGATGATATCGAAGTCGGGACGACCAGGCATTCCAATTCATTCTTCGCGGGTCCGGTATGGGGTATACAACGGAACTATAAAAGTGGGATCCACCTGGGATTCAGCATAGGCCCCGGTTTTGGAATTGACCGTGATTCCGATTTCTATTTCACGGGAATAGGAGCCTTTGAATTCGGCTTTGCAATTAGATAACGCCTACGCAATAGATAACACCTAAGAGCTGAGTTTATTTATAGGCTCAGCTCCTATCTTTTCAAGATTTTGCTTTAGGAATCCCTTTTCCTTAAATCCCGGATCAATTTCAACGACCACCCTAAAAAAGCCATGATCCATAGGGCCAGGATGATTTTACGATGAAACATATCGTCCCCGCTCTGGATTACTTGAAAGTAGTCGTATGCCATAAAAGAGCAGAGGAAAATAATCACCAGATCCAATAATACCGAATTCTTCTTCATGGTGGGCGGAATATTAATCCCTATAAGTTGCAGATTGAATTAAATGAGTCATTGCTGATAATGATCTTGATCAGAGGATTAACCTACTTGCCAGTCTATGGCCCCTTTTAGGTCTTCAGGGATTTGATCTTCAAACTGGTGATCCAGGGTATTCCGACTCAGATGGTGAGGAGGTCGAAATACTAGTGATACCTGCGACTTAATAAAATCCTTTTTTTCGCTAAGCACTTTGCATTGGCTTTTTTCCAACACCTCTCTATAGGCATGAGCGATATCCGGCATTTCATCAGGCCGTAAACCTTTTATTATAATCCGGTAGGTAACCCGATAGTCCATTATGTATATCAAAATAAAGCCGAATACCGTTGATAGGATGGCCACATGAGGCAGGTTAAGGCCAGCACTCAGTCCGATCAAAGTCACAAAGATCATACGGCCCGTTCGTTGTACGGAACCCGGTACCGTCCGGAACCTAATCAATCCACCTATGCCGAAAACTACAAATCCCACTACCAGGCCATATTTTAAGACCATGATCCCTATCATAGCACCGATCACGGCGTACAAGATATTGGTCTTGGGCGCTTCCACTTTTTCGATAGTCTCCATGGAACGGTGACTCTTGGGGTGAAAAGAGATAATGGCTGCCAAAACCGTGGCCAGCAGTAATGCCAAGGTAATGTCAAGAATAAAATCAATATCAGTTAGTCCTCGCCAGCCTTCATTTTCTAAAGACTCTGGTGTATTATCCAATAAAGGCACATTCTGCGCCAGTGCCATGCCTTGCCCTACCCAGATTAAAGCCACTAGGACGAGTAATATGCGTAGATACTTGATATGGTATAATCGTGAAATTCTCATTTTCATAGATCCATAGGGAAACTTATCCGGGACAACCCATTAGCAGTAAGATCGCAAAACTAGATGAATCGCACAAATCACCCGTGATCGGGGGGTAACAACCAATAGGGAAAATAATGATGAGAGGCTGAGTTGTTGGGGGAGGGAGCTTACGTACTTTGGTTGCCTTTTTCACTCCTCCCAAACTCTAATTACTCAAATTAATAATCTAGTAATACCAAGCCTGGAATATTGAAAATATTTCATTGTATTTAGGTTTTAGTTGTGCTACTTTTGTGTCCGCAATGATCAACCATAAATAGAAATTAAAATGACCAAAATCAAAGTAGCAATAAACGGCTTTGGACGCATTGGCCGCTTGACCTTTAAAACATTGTTGGAAAATGACAACGTGGACATTGTGGCCATCAACGATCTTACTGATAACCTCACCCTGGCGCATCTGCTTAAATATGATTCCGTGCATGGGAGATTTAACGGGACCATCACTGCCGATGACGAAGGCTTCACTGTAAACGGGGACAAGATCAAGGTGTTTGCCGAAAGGGACCCGGGTTCGCTCCCCTGGAGTGACCTGGAAGTAGATGTAGTATTGGAATCGACCGGTATCTTTCGCGATGAAGCCGGTGCCGGCAAACATTTACAAGCCGGAGCAAAAAAGGTGGTGATCTCTGCACCTGCCAAAGGCGGTATCAAGACGGTGGTCTTAGGTGTAAATGATGAAGTCTTATCTCCGGATGATACCATCCTATCCAATGCATCCTGTACCACCAACTGCCTGGCTCCTATGGCAAAGGTATTAGACGACAATTTTGGTATTGAAAAAGGGTTCATCACCACCACTCATGCCTACACTGCCGATCAACGGCTACAGGACGCTCCTCACAGCGACCTGCGCCGTGCTCGTGCTGCCGCGGTGTCCATAGTTCCCACTTCCACCGGAGCTGCTAAAGCTGTGGGACTGGTATTGCCTCATCTGGCAGGCAAACTGGACGGTATCGCGATGAGGGTACCCATTCCCGATGGTTCTGTTACTGATTTAGTAGCCAACTTAAAGCAGGAGGTAACCGCAGAACAGGTAAATGCTGCCATGAAGGCCGCAGCGGACGGACCTTTAGCGGGAATTCTAGAGTATACCGAAGATCCCTTGGTGTCCATTGACATTGTGGGCAATCCTCATAGCTGTGTATTCGATTCCGGGCTAACTTCGGCCATGGGTAATTTGGTAAAAGTGGTGGGCTGGTACGATAATGAAGCCGGATACTCCAACCGTGCGGCAGACCTGATCATCAGGATCGGGTAATTACTAAACCCTGGATTTATTCCGGGGTCTACTGGTTCTCTTTTTGCAAATCCCCGGATTTATTCCGGGGTCATTTTTTGTATACCACCAATCCTTAATGACGGGAGGGCAGTGTGACACAAAGACTCGCTAAGATTGCTTCACAACGTTAGCAAGCGCGAAGGCCCACAAAGATACCCTTATACACTTTAAGTAGGCCCCGGAACGGGGTCC
>JAOTYN010000240.1 GCA_029861825.1 Cyclobacteriaceae bacterium | reverse complement strand
CCCTTCAATGAAACTATTGAAGGTATAATGAGGATTCAAGTTGGACTTCTGTTGGACCTGGTCGACCGTTTTTAGATCGAAGGGGCTGTCAAAGGTTTGAGGATTGCCGTTGGGTCGTTTGGGATTTCCCGATTTACCTGTGGGCAAGTTAATGGTAAAGGGCTGGGATTGCTCATTACCTTTATCCACGATCACCGAGTACTCCAACTTTGCATCTAAACCCAACTCCACATCAATAGCTTGACGCAGCAATCCTACATAGTGCTCTTCCAGCCATTCGTAGAAAAATTGGCTAGGCACCTGAATGGTCAAAACGTTGTTGTCTAATTTCAGAGGAACAATAGGTTTGAACCAGGTTTTGAAACTTTGTTCACTTATATTTTCCTTAATGAAGTTTAGACAGTTGTTCCAAACGGTCATCGAGTCCGCGTCCTGCATTAATCAATTGAGGTAATAGGGTTATAATACCAAGCATGAAAAAAGGGAATCAAATTTTGCAAAAAAATTCCTATAAAAAAAATCAAATTTTAGTTGACTAGTTGTTCACTTTTACAGTTTTGGATTTCATAAAGAAGTTAGTGGAGCCTTTGGTGATGTTAAAGTCAATCCGTCCTAAATTTATACCGGCAAAGCCAACCTGGTTGACTATAACCTGATAGCCTTCTTTGTTGGTTATCATGGTTGGTTCTTCCAGAAAAGTATGGGTATGGCCGCCAATGACCAGATCGATCCCAGAAACCTCAGAAGCCAGAACCACATCCGAAACTTTATCGCTGGTGTACTGATAGCCCAAATGGGACAAACAGATGATCAGATGGCACTCTTGGGCTCTTAGCTCCTCCACCATTTCACGGGCTACTCCGAGAGGGTCCAGGTAGCGGGTAGCACCGTAAAGTTTTTCATTGACCAGCCCCTTTAGCTCTATACCCAAACCAAAAACACCCACTTTGATGTCCTCGATATGAAAGATCTTATAAGGGTTGAATCGACCGTTTAGAGAAGTCCCGTTGAAATCGTAATTAGCTATTATAAAAGGAAATTCCGCATGGGGAAGTTGTTTTTCCAGTCCTGCAAGGCCATTGTCGAAATCGTGATTGCCCAGGGTGGAAGCATCATATTTCATTTGCGACATTAATTTAAACTCCAGTTCGCCTTCGAAGAGGTTAAAATAAGGAGTTCCCTGAAAAATATCCCCGGCATCCAGTAACAGCACATTCTTCTCCGAAGCCCTGATCTGTTTTATGATCTGGGCCCTGCGAGCCATGCCACCCATTCCCGCAAATCTTCCACCGTCGTTGGGAAAGGGATCGATCCTGGAATGCATATCATTGGTGTGCAGTATGGTCAGTTTTTGATGCTCAGCGCTAGCCCAAAGAGGGGCACTGGGAATAAAAGCTGCTGCTGAACTCAAGGCAACTTGCTGAATAAATTGTCTTCTTCTCATGATCCGGATATCACTTTAACTCTACCTTCTATGTGTGCATCTACCATTTGGCCCTGGTTATTCAACCCTTTCACGTGGTCTATGATCATGTCACGAATCTTAACAGGGTATCGCTCTAATACCTTGGCTTCTTTTAAAAATTCCATGCGTCCACCGCCCTCAGCTAAATAATCCGACACCGCCAGAGTGTAACGCCCCTCTGGATCGAAAGGCGCACCATTGATGAATAATTTGTGAACCTGATCGTCCTTCAACAAGACTACACTGTTCGCCACCGAAGTACGTTGGTTATCGGCCAGGTAGCTAAACAACGCCATGGTCTGGGATCCGTTCAGCTCCAGTATGTATAAAGTGTTTTCGAAAGGCATCAACTCGTAAACTGTGGATACTTTCACTACACCCTGCGGAATGGGCGCCCTTAAACCGCCATTACCGATCACCGCCATATCGATATGGTCCGAATGCACCATACGTGCCTGGGATAGAATAGCATCCACAACGAAATTGCCCAGATGGGATTCCACGTTGGTCTTCTCCAATCTTTTTTGCGCCTGGCCAATCACCGTTTGCATTTGCTGATTCATAATCGCTTTGAAAGGAGCAATGGTGGCTTCCGCCAGACTGTCATTGGCAATGGTATCGTCAACCGGGATCAGTTCAACCTGAGAACTTTGCACACTGGGTGCTGTACTGGTACAGGCTGCCGCGGTGAGGCCCAGTAGCAGAATGAAGAAAAATTTAGGCAATTTCAATGTCAATACGGATTTAAGTGAAGTTACTAAATTACGGGGCAAACTGACATTAAATTCTCCTATTGAAAAATAAAAAACTAACTTTAAGGAGTTATCAATTTTTACTCTATGGAGGGATTGTTTGAGGAATTCCCGGCCCTAAGCAGAGCGCAGTGGGAAGCAAAAGTGCGCAAAGATCTCAAAACGGAAGATGTATCCGGCATCCAGGACCAACTGCTGTTCCCCGGCTTGATCCAACCTGCCTACTGCGACAAAGATCTAAGATCGGACCGATTAAAGCAATATCGTAATATCACTGCCCATGGTGATGATGGTTGGCAAGTAGCTCGCTACTGGGCTAACGTTCAGCGGATCCGGGGTAAAGACCCACAAAAACTGAATGAACAAGCTTTGGAGGCCTTGAATGGTGGTGCTGATGGTATTGAGTGGGTCACGAAAACTGAAGCCTGGTCTACCGTTTTATCGGGGATCAGCCTGCCTCATTGTTTGGTTGCCCTGGATTCCGATCTGGCTAACTGTGAAATATTCCTGGGTAAACTGGTGGAGCGTGGGGAGGATTTCCAGGGTTATTTGGTTATTGACGAACTGATTAATTGCGATACTGCCAGCCTGGCGGATTTGGTGCGGCATAATCCCAGAAATGAGCAGTTTCGATGTCTTTCCCTCAGGGAGAATTCCAACTGCGACAGTATGCAGGAAATCTCCTACCTGCTCACCCAAGCAGTAGCCATGCTCAATGCCCTAATGGATGAGGGATGCCCACTCGAATTGATCACATCCAATTTTCAGGTCCAGGTCACCTTGGGAGACCACTATTTGTGGGAGATGTGTAGATTACGGGCCTTGCGCATACTGTTTCATCAAATCATGCTGCAATACGGGCACAGCAATTATCGGGCTTCAGATCTCATGATCAGGGCACAGACAAAAGTAAGCCCGGAGCTTGGTATGCTGCAAAACACTACTCAAGCTATGTCAGCGATCTTAGGAGGCTGCAATATTCTCTGTACCATGCCCCATGAAGAGGGGTCAACTTCGAATATGTCAGCAAGAGTTGCCCGAAACGTGAGTCATATTTTGCGGGAAGAGTCGCATTTCCATCAAGTAGCCGATCCCATCGCGGGCTCTTACTATCTGGAATCACTGGTAGAACAAATGTGCCGCCACCTTTGGACAAATGTTCAGAAAATCGAAAGTTCCGGGGGGTACCGTCACGCAAAACAAGTTGCCCATGGCTGAAAAACCGGATTTAGGCACTATATCATTTGATCAATTGAACTGGAACGGTTCCGTTGAACCTGCGGCCCTGGCTACTTCTGTCTGGTCCACCGCCGAAAGCATTGAGGTACCGCCGATCTTGACAGCAGATATGGCAGCTCCACTTCCTTTTGGGGCTGGACTACCACCGTTCTTGCGGGGACCTTATGCTTCCATGTATGTGACACGCCCCTGGACCATTAGACAATACGCAGGATTCTCAACTGCAGAGGAATCCAATGCTTTTTATCGAAGGAACTTAGAGGCAGGTCAAAAAGGGCTTTCCGTGGCATTTGATCTCCCCACGCACAGAGGTTATGATTCCGACCACCCAAGAGTAAAGGGCGATGTTGGCAAAGCAGGGGTAGCGATCGATAGTATAGTGGATATGGAAATTCTCTTTGCAGGGATACCTCTGGACAAAATGTCCGTTAGTATGACCATGAACGGGGCGGTAATTCCCATTATGGCCTTCTACATCATAGCAGCCGAACAGCAAGGAGTAAAACCGCAACAGCTCAGGGGCACCATCCAAAATGACATATTAAAGGAATTCATGGTGCGTAATACCTACATATATCCCCCGGCTTTCTCCATGCGTATTATAGGAGATATTTTCACCTATTGCTCCCGGAATATGCCTTTGTTCAACTCCATCAGCGTAAGCGGATATCACCTGCATGAAGCAGGAGCACCAGCCGATCTGGAATTGGCCTATACCCTGGCCAACGGCCTGGAGTACTTAAGAACCGGAATTAAGGCTGGAATAGATGTGGATGCCCTGGCCCCTAGAATATCCTTCTTCTGGGCTATTGGCATGAATCATTTTATGGAAATCGCTAAAATGCGTGCCGGTAGGTTGCTATGGGCTAAACTGGTAAAGAAATTCTCTCCTAAAAACCCCAAATCCATGGCACTGCGTACACATTGCCAAACATCAGGGTGGAGTCTCACAGAACAGGATCCGTTCAACAATGTTACCCGAACCTGTATTGAAGCCATGGCTGCGGCCATGGGAGGCACACAATCGCTTCATACAAATGCCCTGGATGAAGCGATTGCCCTGCCTACGGATTTCTCCGCAAAGATCGCCCGGGACACCCAAATCTACCTTCAGCAGCAGACCGATATCACCAAGAGCATTGATCCTTGGGGAGGGTCTTTTTATGTGGAATTTCTAACCAACCGTCTAGCTGAAAAATCTTGGGCGCATATCCAGGAAATAGAAGAAATGGGGGGCATGACCAAGGCCAATGAAAGCGGACTTCCTAAAATGCGCGTCGAAGAGGCGGCCGCTCGCAAACAAGGGCGTATCGACAGTGGAAAAGACGTCATTATTGGTGTTAACCGTTTTCAAGTGGAAGATGAATCCCAATTGGAGTTGCTTGAAGTGGACAACACCAGGGTCCGGGAGGCTCAGATCAAACGCTTGCAGCAGATAAAAGAACAAAGGGATGGACAAAAAGTAACGGCCACTCTTAAGGAACTGGAAGATGCTTCCAGCAACGGCGGGGAGAACCTGTTGGAACTGGCCATAGCAGCAGCCCGGGCCAAAGCCACTCTCGGTGAAATCTCCGAAGCTATGGAACGAGCAGCAGGCCGCCACAAGGCTACCATCCGCGCTATATCCGGGGTATATTCAAAAGAAGTTATGACAGACTCACATTTTAACAGAGCACGGGAACTAACGGATAAATTTGCTGAAACCGAAGGACGACGACCCAGGATCATGATCGCCAAAATGGGTCAGGACGGTCACGACCGAGGTGCTAAAGTGATTGCTACCAGTTTTGCCGATCTGGGCTTTGATGTTGATATCGGACCACTCTTCCAAACACCTCAGGAAGTAGCGCAGCAGGCTACTGAAAATGATGTACACTTAATTGGGGTTAGTAGCCTGGCGGGCGGTCATAAAACCTTGATCCCAGAGCTCATCCAAGACCTTGATCAATTGGGCAGAGCAGATATCCTGGTGGTAGCGGGCGGGGTTATCCCTCCCCAAGACTATTCTTTCCTCTACGATCAAGGGGTAGTGGCGGTGTTCGGGCCGGGAACAGTGATCTCCAAGGCCGCCATCGATATACTTGAAAAGCTACTGCAGAATGCCTAAGGTTAATTCTCCACTATCTGCGGACGACTTTTGCGAGTAGAGGTGTTGAACACCGGAATGAAATCCACCACAAACTCCACCCGCCGGTTACGGGTCCGGCCTAATTCCGTGTTGTTAGCGTATATGGGCTGAGTTTCACCAAAATACATAGTTTGTATACGCGAATTCTCCACACCCTGGCTTTGCAGGTAACTAGCTACAGCTTTGGATCGCATTGCCGATAATTTAATGTTATAAGCCTCCGACCCCACATTATCGGTATGTCCAATTATCTTGATAGCCGCATGTGGATGGTCTGCCACCATACCCAACAATTGCTGTAGCCTAGTATTGTAGGTATGGGGGATGTCGTAAGAGTCGAATTCAAATTCTATATTGAAAAGCTCCCGGTCTACAAAGCCCAGCACCTTAGGGACCTGAGGTAGCATCACGTCAGCCAAACGAATTTTCTTGGGTCGGATCAAGTGAGGTAATTGCTTCTTTCTGGGAATTTTCAAATTATTCTGTAGAGGCTCGAAAGGATTCTTCATGACCACTAGTTCTTCTCCAAAACTTCTGAAAGAGCCTCCTTCCAGAAATACTCCACTATCTAAAATGTAATCCGAAACATCTGCTATAGCGATTTTTATGTGGTAGACCTCATTGGGCACCACCCGGCAACGGGCTTCCAAGACCCGTGTAAAGCCATCGTATTGAACTTGATAAGGAGGTTCTTTGGCGGTTTTTCCGTAGCGTTTGTTTCGTACGGGCTTTTTTCTTCGATTATCCCAAATAAAGGGGTGACTGGTATTTTGAAAACTGTTGTCGTGGTAGAACTTTCGATTTTTCTTGTGGTTAATATTGTTGACCGTAATTGGTGTACCTGTTTCCGGCAACACCGCCAGATTAAGGTGGTTCAATCCAGGTCCGTCTATAAAGAAACCAAATACATCATTGTATTTGGACCCCACATACTCCAAATACTCTTCG
>JAOTYN010000239.1 GCA_029861825.1 Cyclobacteriaceae bacterium | reverse complement strand
CACCGTTGGGGACGCATCTGGACCATAAACACCTGCTGGTACAGGATTTTTTTAAAACCAAGGCTTTTGATATTGCTACCTTTTCACAAAGACCCTTACAGGTTACATTTATCTGGAGGCCGGATCGTTTTTGGCTGCGATCCCGGGGGGAGCGTGTCCTGTGGATGATAGGCACTAAATATAAAATCCCTTTAATTCTGAAATGGTTGGGGTATCGCCAGAGATTAGCCATGCAAAAGGTGGTTAAGCTGGTTCGAAATGCCATACCAGAGGCCAATTTTAGGGTAACCGGTTTAGGCAAGCCAGGGACCTTTAGGGGTGTTGAGGATCTCCGCAAAACGAAATTAACTGCTCAAGGTGAGTTGGAATGGTGCCGAATCTATTCAGAAAGCCATCTGGTGTTGGGCGTTCACGGCTCCAATATGTTAATTCCCACAGCACTAGCCGCCGGATTCATTGAACTGATGCCTTCATACAAAATCCCATTTATGACAGAAGATATTTTGATGCGCCATTCCCCACGTTACCAGCTGTATTTGGGCCGTCACCTGGATTTATTTAGTGCCCCTCATTTAGTGGCCAGGCATATTGTGAACCTGTACCAATCCTTTCCATATCTGCAATCCAATACGGAACAAGTATTATGAGCCAGCCTTTAGTAAGTATTATCTGCATTTGTCACAATCACGCTGAGTACGTGCAGGAAGCACTTGAATCGGTCAGGCATCAATCATATGGAAATATTCAGCTGATCGCTGTAGACGATGGAAGCAGTGACGGATCTCAGGAAATCTTAAGAAAGTGGCAAGTGCAACATTCAAGTTTAGAGTTATTACTACTACCTAAAAACATTGGATACTGCGCAGCTTTTAATAAGGGCTACCGACTAGCGCAAGGAGAGTTTATTATTGACTTGTCAGCGGATGACCTGCTCATGATCGATCGGGTTAAGATGGGTGTCAAGGCTTTGACGTCCAGCGAGGCAGGAGTAAATTTTTGTGATGCCCATTACATCGATAGCAAATCCAGGCTAATAAGAAGTCATTTTCATCGGGATAAACTAGGCAAGCTATTGCAGCCAGTACCCGATGGCGACATTTACCGGGAGCTGCTTCGCAGGTATTTTATTTGCGCACCTACCATGATGATCAAAAATGAGGTACTGCAGGCGTTGGGAGGATATGACGAAAGTCTGTATTATGAGGATTTTGATTTTTGGGTACGATCGTCTCGGAACTATTTATACAGTTTCACCGACCAGGTATTGGTAAAGAAGAGGATATTGCCCAATTCCATGTCCAAATCGCAGTACACTCCCTACAGCCCTATGCTGGAGTCCACAGCCCGGGTCTGTGACAAAGCCTACCAGTTGAATCAAACCTGGGCCGAGCATCTTGCTTTGGCAGAACGGGTACGTTATGAACTGCGCCAAGCAGTAATTTGTAATCAATATGAAACGGCCGCTAGACTACACCACCTTCTGGGAAAGATCAACGGGGATTCCTGGGAATACAAACTGTGGAAATGGATTCTTGCCAGAAGATGGAATTTGTCCTTCGTCAGTAGATTTATTGAAAAGCCCCGCTAGCGACGATTGTCTTCATTCTCCAACATACTTAAATAACTAAGATAACGGGATTCCGCTATAGAAATACCAATTGCATCCAGTACCGCACATTTTGGCTCGTGGACATGCCTGCAATTGTGAAATTTGCATTGACCTAGTAAAGATCGCATTTCAGGGAAATAATGGCTCAGCTCTTCCTCACCAACCTCCATAAGGCCTAGCTCCTTAATTCCCGGCGTATCGATTATGAATGAGTCAGGACCTATTTCGAACATCTCCGCAAAAGTGGTGGTATGAACCCCTTTTTGGATAGACTCTGATACCTCACTGGTCTTTTGCTGATATCCCGGTGCTACGAAATTTAGCAAGGTGGACTTACCGACTCCGGAATGCCCTGAAAGCAAGGAGGTTTTACCTGCGAGCAGCTCTTCTAAACTGTCCAATCCCTGAGGCTTGAGGAAAGAGGTGGCTAGAGATGGGTATCCAATTCCTTGGTATAAACTGATCAAATCATCTACCTCACGGAGTTCATTGGAATCCAGCAAATCGATTTTGTTAAAGATGATGACCACCGGAATGCGAAAGGTTTCGGCAGAAACCAGATAACGATCGATGAATCCCAGAGAGGTCCTGGGCTGTTTCATAGTGGCCATTAACACTGCTTGGTCCAAATTAGAGGCCAGGATATGACCAATTTCCGGGTGTTTTAAAGAGGTGCGTATCAGGTAATTCTCCCTGGGTAAAATCTCAGTAATTACGCACGATTGGTCGGTGGCTTCATTCTCCACTTTAACGCGATCTCCGACGGCGATGGGATTGGTCACTTTCAAGCCTTTTATTTTAAACTTGCCCTTCAGCCGACAGGCATGCATATTTCCCTGCGGGTCACGCACCTGATACCAGGATCCAGTCGATTTTACCACCACACCTTCCATTACGAATTCAAAAGTTTACCAACGTGTCTCATGATAATATCGGTGGCCCCGGTTTGCGCTTTAACATAATTTTTACAGGCCTGGCTTGCCAGTTCATATCGCTCGGGGTCTTGCATCAATTCACTACATGCAGTTTGCAACTGCAGGGTATTGGCAATGGCTTTTGCACCTTCCACATCCACCAGATCACGCGCTTCCCGAAATTTCTGAAAGTTTTTGTTGCCAAAGAACAAAGGCAAGCCAAATGTGGCTGCTTCCAGAATATTATGCAGACCTTTTCCGAAAGCTCCTCCCACATAGGCATAATCACCGTATTGATAAAGGCTTGACAGTATACCAATAGTGTCAATGATCAGGATTTCATGTGCCGATGTAATCCCTCCGCTGGTGTAACGCACGCTGGGTCTTTGCGTAGCTTTTTCTATATGATCCAAATGATCAGCGCTAATTTCGTGGGGGGCGATTATGAACTTTGTATGAGAGCTTTCATTAATTAAAGGGGCTAAAACCTCTATATCCTCCGGCCAGCTACTGCCCACCACTAAAACGTTTTCAGCATTGGAAACAAACTCTTCTACCGAGGCGATGCCCGTTACCTGGTTGGTGATGTCTGTAACCCGGTCCATTCGGGTGTCACCTGCCACCGTAACGTTTACTATGGCGATCTTGGAAAGCAATTGTTGGGAGGCTGTATCCTGGACAAACAAGTGATCGAAGTATTTCAATAAATTCCTAAATAAAGTCCCGTAGGGCTTAAAGAAAACCTGATTCGGTCGAAAAATTGCCGAGCACAGCAAGACCGGAGTGCCCATGTTGTACGCCTGTTGTAGCAATTGATACCAGTATTCATATTTTACAATAAATGCTATTTTGGGGACTACCGTTTGGACAAAAAATCGGGCATTATCCGGTGTATCCCAAGGCAGGTATAGGACTTGATGCACTATGGGGTAGTTCTTGCGAATTTCGTATCCCGAGGGGGAGTAAAAAGTAAGGAGGATTTTGAAGTCCGGATAGGCTTTGGCAAACTGCTCTATCAAGGGACGTCCCTGCTCGAATTCTCCTAAACTGGCACAATGGAACCAGGCCACGTCATGGTCTTGGAAATTAAGAGAGTCGCTAAGTTGGGTTCGCCAGTTTTTACGCCCCTGTACCATTTTTCGGGCTTTTTGGTTAAAAAGCGCACCCAAATGCAACGATGCCTTCATCAGAAAAATGGCACAATTATAAAGGAATACTGACATCCGTAGTAATATATGAATCTGCGACAAATATAGTAACACCTGGGTTCACTATATTTGAGATAGCCTAATTAACCTTTTCACTACTTAAATCACCACCGAAATGGATCGAACTACAGCCTTCAATTTATTGAAGGAATGGACAAAAAGTCCAAGCCTTTTGCGTCACGCACTGACCGTGAGCTGGGTTATGGAAGCATACGCAAATAAACTGGAGGAAGACCAGGAACTTTGGGCGCAAACAGGGTTATTGCATGATGCCGACTATGAGGCTTTTCCGGAACTTCATCCCAATAAGATCGTGGATAAGTTGCGCGGTCTGGGGCAGGAAGACATGGCATATGCCATTTCCGCTCATTATACCAAATGGGGAGTGCCCCATAAAAGTAAACTGGATAAGGCGTTGTTGGCTTGTGATGAACTTACCGGTTTTATAGTAGCCTGTGCTCAGGTAAGACCTCAGGGGCTACAAGGTATGCAAGCAAAGTCGGTGCGTAAGAAACTAAAGCAAAAGAGCTTTGCAGCCAAGGTAGAACGAGACGAAATCTACCAGGGCGTAACTCTATTTGAGGTAGACCTCAATGAACATATCGATTTCATCATTGGGGTACTGCAGGAACATAAGAGGGAATTGGACTTATGAAAGTAGTAAGAATTTTATTGGTATGTTGGGGGTTAAGCATCATGCATTTGGCCCAGGGGCAGGGCGATATCGACGAGTTCCTGGAAGCTAATTTGGAAGATGCTGGTCAATTAACTGTTAATTATTTGGAGCCCTTGATCAAGGGAGTGGGCTACGGCCTCAACAACGGCTGGTACAACACCGCGAAGCCTCATAGTAAGGGATTCGATATTACCATCACGGCCACCCCGGTATTCATTCCCGATGAGGACCAGTTCTCCACCTTCGTAGCCACCGATTACAATGATCTGGAACTGATAACCCCTAGTGATGGCAAGGTTCCCACGGTTTTTGGACCGGAGGATATAGAACCTCTTTACCAGATTCCCAGCAACGGAGAAACTTTTACCGGCCCTGCCGGCAATTCACTGGAGGATGAATTCGGGTTTAATGCAGTACCCATGCCCATGGTTACCTTGGGAGTAGGCATTATCCCCAACCTCGATGTAAAACTACGCTTCCTTCCCATAACCGATTTTGGCGACGATGTGGATGTGAAGATGTGGGGTGTAGGTTTATTGCATAAAATAAACCAGTACTTCCCCCAAGGAGATCAACTGCTGGTAGATATCTCGATCTTCGGAGGTTACACCCATGTGAGCTCTGAAATTTCACTGGAAGGGAACTATCCCGGAAGTGACCAAATTGGTGCTTATAGTGTCAATGCTTGGACCCTGGAGGGAGTGGTAAGCTATGATATTAAGTTTATAACGCTCTACGGGGCTTTGGGCTATAACCAGGTTAACTCCGATTTGGATGTACTGGGTAACTATCAGGTCGATTCAGAGGTTATAACAGATCCGATCAGTGAATCCTTTTCCTATAGCGGCATGAAACTAACGGCTGGTTTCAGACTAAAACTAGCTATTGTTTCGCTTCACGCCGATTACTCCCTAAGTGATTATAATACCTTGACTGTTGGATTGGGACTTAGTGTTAACTAAGAAATCCTGGTGACTTCTTTTTTAGATGCTCTGAGTCAATAGATACTTCCTGTAAAGAAGATGGTACTGAGCAATGCTAAAGGGGTAGTTAGGTTTTAAAAGGCCTATAAAAAGAGAAAGCCTTCTAAAAAGAAGGCTTCTCGGTAAAAGTGTTAAACAGGTGTATGAATTGTGTGTTATGCATCCATATATACAGATCGCGGCTTACAGGTAACCCCTTTTCTGATAAAATTACCAAGGATTAATACAAATTGTTGCTAACAACCTGATAATCAGTACTAAACAAATTTAATTTTTTTTGTTTTATTTCGACATATTCCTGTCCGGAGCCTGAAGTGGCAGGGGCATCGGGATCACTCAACAAATAACTAGCTACAAGTACGGCGACTAAAGTTCCGTATTTCAACAGGAATGAAACATTTTTGATAAGAGGTGTTAACCCAGATCCGGCAAGCTGCTCGCTTTGCAAAAAAGTAGAATTTTGAACTTAAAAATGAATTCTTCTTCTGGAAGTTTAAATTAGTAATTAATTAGACATTTTCCATAACTAGTTGGAATATTATGATAAAAGTTTTGTTCGTATGCTTGGGTAATATTTGCCGGTCTCCATTGGCCGAAGCAATCTTCTTAGATGAAATCGAAAAACGCGATCTTGACAGTCGCTTAAGTGCAGATTCAGCCGGTACAGCAGGCTATCATATAGGAGATCTACCGGATTCCAGGTCCCGCGAGAATGCCCAGCGCAATGGGGTAACTATAGCACATCGGGCCCGGCAATTTCACTCGGATGATTTTGAGGAATTTGATTATATCCTGGCAATGGACCACAGCAACTATCGCCACATTGCCGGCATGGCCGAACGCCTGGACTTGAAGGCCGATCACCTACACCTTATGCGGAGTTTCCAAGTTGATGGTGCTCAGCAGGAAGTGCCCGATCCTTATTACGGAGGCTCACAGGGTTTTCAACAGGTCTTCGATATTTTGTTGGATGCCAATCAAAGATTCATAGACTATCTGGTCAAGACCCATCAATTGTGAAGGAGTTCTTTCAGGATATATTAGCTGAGGTAATGGGCAAGTCGGTCGCGGTTACGGAGTACCAGACCAGGGGAGGGGGTTGTATAAACTCCTGCTACCGTCTCCACACCCCTCAAGGTGCGTTTTTTATCAAGTACCA
>JAOTYN010000238.1 GCA_029861825.1 Cyclobacteriaceae bacterium | reverse complement strand
AATATCGGCCTGATTAATTCACCCAGCTAGGTCCTACCCTCTGTGCCGGGGTTCTCCGGTTAAAATTATTCAAGTTGAAAAACTCAAAATTATGAAAGTGTTCGCAGTGTTATTATCCATTATGCTGTGGTCGAGTACTTGCATACTAGGCCAGGATGAGAAAGAATTATTTCAGGAAATGACCGCCGAAAATCGAGAGATCGTAGGTGCGTTGGTGCTGTATCCCGAGTCTGTTAGGAGCACTATTTTCCAGGCTTGCCAGTATCCAGAGATCTTGGTAAAACTTGATCTTATTCGCAAAAAGAGTCAAGGGCAATTCCAGGCACTACTGGAGGGACACAGCCAAAAAAAACAAAAGGCATTCTATGATCTAAGCCGCTATCCGGAACTGATTGACCAACTAGTAGCAGAAGGTCCATTATCCAAGGATCAAATTCGAGATCAGGTGCAGTCCTATCCCAAGGAAATTCAAAATCTGGCGGTACGTTACGGCAAGAATAATTTCGATCTATTAAATGAGATACATACTCAGCGAAAAGAGGTAGAGGCTGCGTTTGTAACGATTATGAGCGCTGAGAACAGCGAAGTGCAGGATATATTCAAGTCGCTAGTGGCTGAACCGGATGTGTTGAGCATATTAACAGATAATATTAAAATGGCCGTTTTAGTGGGGGATTTGTATGAAAACGATCCCCATTGGCTAATCCACTATGCGGATTCGCTTAATTTACAGGAAGCCAGGTCGAATGCCAAAGAATTGGAAGACTGGAAGACCGCCCTATCATCCGACCCCCAAGCATTGGCAGAAATGCAACAAGCAGCTAAGGATTTCGCCAAGGATAATGCCTTTGAGTTGGCTGAAGCGCCCAGTCCACAGGTACAGGTAGTATATCGCCCCTATCCCTATTGGTTTGGATACCCGTACTGGTATACCTCACCTTGGTGGTATCCATATCCATACTGGTACCACACAGGATATTATATTGATGTAACCGGAAATGTTGTAATCGTGGGTTTGCCGTCATTCTACTATACGGTCTGGTTCTATAATACTCCTAGATATTACAGTTATTTCCGCCATCATTATTGGGTCTTTTATGACCGCTATCCCCATTCGCATAGTGGCTTGGTGCAGGGATGGAGCACGGAAGAAACTTATAATCCCAGGGTACGAACTACCCCCCGTACTCCCAGAAAATCAACTCCTGGTTACCGCCAACCCGGTACTCAGATAAAGTCCCGTTCCCAAGTAACATCGGAAACACCTCGCAGTACCAGAAGTACCGTGACGAGAGAAAGGGCCAAGGATTTTCACCGTCAACAATGGAAGGACAGCCGCAGTGTTAAACAAAGAAGTCAAAGTCCAAGGAAGCCCACATCCAGAAAGCGACGTACTGGAAAATAATTCGCGTAAGTGCAGTTACTAATTTTGGTCTATGAAGGAATCTTACTGCCTTGATTCCTGATTGCATTAATCCTTTTGTCTAGAAATCTGTTGCTGAAATCAACTCCAGGTACAGGTTCGTTCTGTTTAAATTGCAACCCCAGGGGTTTTTACTTGAGAATATTAAATTTTTTTTACCGGGAAGATGACATTTTCAATAAATGGTTATATACTATAAAACGAAACCATGAAACCATTTATAATCTTACTGGGATCACTCTGTTGGGGCTTTTCAGTGCAGGCCCAGGATTTGTCGGAGACCCAATGGCAACAGATGATCGACTACTACAACTCCACTATTGGGACTTTTATCACCTATGAAACTTGTGGCCATATTTTTGACGGACCCGCTTATGTGGTAAAACAATTTGAGAATAGCGGACTGGATGCTCTGATGAATTTCGACGATGAGGAGCAAACTCAAATGGGTAAAGAGCTGTTTAATGACATCACCAGAGATGCAGAATTAGTCAATGATCACTGGGCCTATCCGGAGTTGGTCAAGATCCTGGATCGACTCACTCCCCATGTAGCCCGCAAACAAGTAACTTACCGGGTCAACATCCTCAATACTCCTGAGATCAACGCCTTTGTTACTATGGGAGGATACCTGTACATCACTACCGGCTTACTAGACTTTGTAGATTCCTACGACGAACTGGCCTTTATTATAGGACATGAACTGGCGCATGAGGACAAAATGCATACTACCCGAAAGGTGGCCAAATTGTCACTGTATCATGCCTTTTTCAGCATGAGCAATTTTGAAGACTACAAAAACATAGCCTTGAACATTCACGCCAGGTTTGCTGCTCCGTTCGACCAGATCGATGAGTACGAGGCCGACAAATATGGAGTGGAATTCGCCCGTAAGGCTGGTTATGATGTTCAAAAATTTGATGATTTCTTCTGGAAACTGGAGAAATATCAAAAAAAGAGTCTCATAAATAAATTGTTGTCAACACACCCCTTTGCCGAACATCGAAAGAACTGTATCCAGGAATACATAAATCAGTAACCATTTATGAAGCCCCTCTTCCTAAAGTTTCAAGGTCGTACGATCTCCCTGGAAACTCATAAAACACTTTTTATTGGGCGTTTAGGACATGGTGCGGACCTGGAGATTGACGACTCTTCGGTAAGCCGACAGCATGGGGCTATTAAATATGCTCCTGAGGGTGCTTTTATCAAAGACCTTGAAAGTCTAAATGGGATTGTAGTCAATGGAAATAAGATAGCCCCACTTACTTGGGTCAAAATTACACCGGGAGATAAGGTTAAAGTGGTTTCTGAATTTCTGGAGGTACATACTGAGGGTGAGGACTCCCAACGGGAATTGCCTGAGGATTTGTCCTTGGAATCCTCTGAGGGGAAAAGTTTCAAGAGTACCGTATTGAAAAAGGGAGGCATGACCATTGGGCGTCTTACCAGCTGTGATCTGATCCTCAATGATCCTACGGTCTCCCGTGAACACGCCAAATTAATTGTGGAAGATGGCGGTATCTGGATTGAAGATCTGGGTTCGACCAACAAAACCTATTTAAACGGTCAGGTACTGGAGACAAAAACCTTACTGAAAGACAGCGACCTACTGACCATATCATTCTTTACTCTTAATCTACTGGAAGGCCTCAGGGATCTAAGGGAGCAGAGTGTAGCGATCAAGGCCAGTTCAATAAAGAAACAATACCCCAATAATAAGATCGGCTTGCAGTCCCTTTCTTTGGAAATTCCCGGGGCCACATTCGTGGCCATGATGGGACCCTCGGGATGTGGCAAATCAACTTTATTAAAATGTTTGAACGGTGATAATCCCGCAACTTCTGGACAAGTGTTCATCCATGGATTGGCCTTGGACAGCCATTTCAATTTGATCAAGCGAAAAATTGGGTACGTCCCTCAGGATGACATCATACACCAGCAACTCACAGTTTACCGCACCTTGTATTACGCTGCCAAGCTACGTTTACCGGATGATACCAGCGATGATGAGATCAATCGGCGCATTGATAAAGTAATTGCCAGCTTAAACCTGGACCAGGATTCAAAAAAAGATATACGCCATATTGCCGTGGGGGATCTTTCCGGGGGACAGAGAAAGCGTATTTCCATCGCCGTGGAGTTGTTAACAGAGCCCACCATTTTATTTTTAGATGAGCCCACATCTCCGTTGGATCCTGAAACTATCGAAAGTTTTCTACGAAGCTTGCAAAGCCTCACTAAGTCCGGAACCACCATTGTAATGGTTACTCACAAGCCTGAGGATTTGAACTATGTAGATCAGGTGATTTTCCTGGGGGTCCAGGGGCATCTTACTTTCAAGGGCCCCGCTGATATGATGTCTACCCACTTTGAGGTGGATAACATCGTGGAAGTTTATAGCAAAATGAGCAATCAACAGGAAGTTCTGAAATATTATCAGAAGCCTCAGGATGTAGCACTTCAGGTGGGACAATACGTTGAGATCAAACGGGATAAGCCGGATTCCCTGCTGTTACAGTGGTACTGGCTGGCCTTGCGGTATTTGCGGATCAAACTTAACGATCGAGGTAATTTAATCTTGTTGCTGGCCCAGCCGGTGATCATTGCGGGTCTGGTTGGTTTAGTCTTTAACCAGTTGAGGATTGGGGTATTGTTTCTAATGGCCATTTCGGCCATTTGGTTCGGGGTGAGTAATTCAGCAAAGGAAATTGTGGGCGAACTCTCGGTCTATCGCCGCGAGCGCATGTTCAATTTGAATATTCATACCTATATCTTATCCAAGTGGGCCATATTATCTCTTATCGCCTTGATCCAAACCTTGGTATTTGTGACCATTATTTATGGGAAATTCAAGTACAGTGTGGTGGATGAATATCCCCAGACCTATTTACATTCCTATGGTGAGAGCTTGATCTTTATGTTTTACATATCTTTTTCCGCTTCACTGATCGGCTTATTCCTGTCCTCCTATTTTAACAGCACAGAAAAAGTAATGACGGTGGTACCCATTGCTTTGATGCCCCAAATTATGTTGGCAGGGGTAATGACCAGAATAGATAGTCTTTTGGTGGAGCTTTTGAGCTTCTTGACACTGGGTAGATGGGGTACGGAAGGCTTTGCACGCATTCAAGATCAGCACTTCCTGGATCAGGGACTTAGTGGAGATTCCCTGCAAAGCGTGTTGGTTCCCCGCATGATCCCCGGTGGAACTGCCGAAGGATGCGATTGTATGGCTACCGGAGCCATGCAACAATTGGGTTTATACGATCAGCAGCTAATGGATGAGGGTACCTTGATTGGATCTGCGTTTGACAGTTTTCCTGCTAATCTAATAGTGATCGGTCTGTTGAATGTGGTCCTTTATGTGATGATCTACTATTCCTTAAAAAAGAAAGACAGTATTTAAAACCTCGCTTATGAAAAATCTGGTGATAGTTATAATGATGGTGGTTTTGGCTGCTTGCGGTAAGAAACCCCAGTTCATTGGAGTCGAGAATGTAACTGTAAAAGGACTGAAAGATACCTTAATGATAATCGACCTGGACTACGTGATCTACAATCCTAACAACCTTAAGACTCAGTTAAAAGAATCCGGAATGATGATCCTCTTCCAGGACACTCTTGTAGGCAGAGGATTCCTGGATCATCAGATCGCTCTGTCTCCACAAGATACCGTTAATGTACCTGTGAGGTGTGAGGTAAGCCTCAAGCAATTGAGTCGATTCTATCCTAAATTGCTAGAGTCCGACTCATCCGCATTCGGATTAGAGGGAGAGACCAGTGTACGCTTCTTGTTGAATTCCTTTGAGATCGATGTCACAGACAATATCTATTTGAACACCCGGAAGATCATTTCAGAGGAGATCAAGAAAAACCTGGGGGATACCAGTAACTTCAAGATTGAGGCTATTACTGTGGAATCCCTACCCTACCTGAACAAGACCAAGTTTAAGATTGAAGTGCAAATGCGCAATAACCTCCCTTTCGATTACCAATTGGATCAACTTAATCTTGAATTTTACCTGGACCCTCAAAAGGAAGCGATCACTAAATGGAATTTGGAAGAACCTATATCACAGCAAGCTTTGGGAGTAGCTAATATTCCGGTAGCTGTCAGCATTAACAACTTCAGTTTGTTTCAACAAGCAAACTTACGATGGCTGACCAACATGAAGGCAGATTTTTTGGTAGTAGGAGATGCAGAGATCCTGATCGAAGGTTATCCTTTTAAAGTACCCATTAACGATAGTATGTCTGTAGATATTAAAACTTTATCCGGTTTATAGGCCATGAGTGATCAGGAAATCCTGAACCAGCTGAACGCAGGAGATGAATCCTGTTTACAATATTTGTACGAGCACTTGGGGATGGTCCAAGGCTGGGTTATGAAGAACAACGGAAATCAGGAGGATGCCTTGGATTTGTTTCAAGAGGCCATTATCGTCTTCTATAAGAAATTCAGGTGCGGGGAATTTCAAGTGAAAGGCAAATTGAGCACTTATTTGTTTGAAATATGCAAAAGGCAGTGGTATAACCAGCTCAACCGCCGGTTGAAATATGAAAAAGCCAATCCTCATGCCTCACAGCTAGACCAACGGCAGGAGTCCTTTTCGGTGGAAATCACTAATACCCGGACCAGCCTGAAATCTTATATCAAACAGGCCTTGGAAAAATTGGGTGAACCCTGTAAGTCATTGTTGGAAGCTTCGATCTACCTCAAAATGAAAATGGCCGAAATTGCCCAGGAGTTTAATTATGCCGATGCACATTCTGCCAGGCAACAAAAACTGCGTTGCATGAAAAGACTGCGCAGTGTGGTTTCCTATGAACGAGTAATACAACTGGATTGAGTGGATGAAGAATTGAGACATATCGATCTTATTGACAAATACCTCAATCAGAACCTGAATGTGGAGGAACAGAAGCTTTTTGAGCAACTCCAGGAGAACGATCCGGAATTTGCCCGGGAACTGGAAATTTACCGCAAACTCTATCGTGGTATTGAGCAGCAGGGGCACCAAAAGTTAAAGACCCGGCTGGATCAATACTATGAGAATTATAAAAAACAACAGGTCGCACCTACGGCCCCACCTAAACGACAGCAACGCTCCATGTGGATACGGGTTATGGCGGTG
>JAOTYN010000006.1 GCA_029861825.1 Cyclobacteriaceae bacterium | reverse complement strand
ATCAGCAGTGCCAAGACACTGTACTCAATGAGATGTGAGCGCTCCTGTAACCCCAAACGCACCAGGATCATACCGTAGACGGCAACCATGCCTACTATCAACCAAACCTCACGCCATTTACCCTTTCTCACCAATCCGCAGCCCACTACGGTTATGGCAATCAGCAGCAAACCTATGGCAAATGAAATGGTTAAAAGAGTGTTTTCAGCAAGGATTTCCGCTAATAAGCCCGTTAACCATAAAGTAGAATAGATCAACAAAAGAACGATCAGGGCCCACAGCCAAAGATTTCTCTCTCTTTTGGAGGTGAAAAGGCTCATTCGCAATTACATATTACCCTGATCTACATCCCTGATAAATTCGATCAGTCCTTCAAAATAGGTGAGTTGATCGTCGTACATGGCCAGATGACTGCCTTGTGCACAGTGTAGGTAGCGACCATTTTGCACCTGTGAAGCCATCCACTCCATGTGTTTGGGATCCATGGTATCATAAGCCCCTCCAATCATCAAGGTGGGTACGGTTATTTTGGAAAGTTCACCACTTATATCCCAATCCTTCAACTTGGCGTCACCCACGATGCCAAATTCACTAGGTCCCTGCATGGTCATGTATAAATCGGCACTCATTTTGGCAAAGGCTCGGTTAACAGGATCCGGCCATTGATCCAAAGGCATCCTAAGCACATGTTCCGTGTAGTAGTGAGTGAATAGCAACTCGCTGTAACGGGGATTCGTGTATTCTCCTTTGGCTTCCAATTCACGGACTTCCTTTAGCACCTCCGGAGGCAACTGAGGTCCCAATACTTCATTGGCATATTTATTATACTCTGGCACGGACGACATCATATTGGAAACAATAAGACCTTTTAATTTTTCCTGATGCTGCAGGGCATATTCCATACACAAAATACCACCCCAGGAACTCCCCAGCAGGTAGAAGTTTGATTCGTCCAGCCCCAGCGCTATTCTTACCTGTTCCACCTCATCCACGTATCGCTCTACACTCCACAAAGTGCTATCGTTTGGCTGGTCACTGTAAGCGGATTCCAGTTGGTCGTAATAGTAATATTCGATCTCAGCATTGGGAAAGAAGGAGTCAAATGCTTCGAAGTATTCATGGGTAGCTCCTGGACCTCCATGCAGCAACAGCACTTTCATATCCTGATTATTTCCTACTCTCTTGGTCCATACTTTAAATTCACCGGCGGCGGTTTTAATAGGGATCATCGTAACTCCTCCACTTAAGACATCATCGCGGCCGGAGTAATCCAAATAGTTACTGGCAGTGGTAGTATCTTCCACCTTCTCCTGTTGCGGGGCGCACGCGCATATGATCACGGCTATTAATGATATAGTCAGTAATGGTTTCATATTCAAGGCTTTTGATGGTGGTATTTGAATATATTAAATAAAATGGTATTACGTAGGAACCAGGAAGACCGAGAGGGACCAATCTGGATTGAAGATTAGAGATCGGCGATTAGCTATTTTAGAAATTATGCTGACTTCATTTCGTAATTGGGTAAATCGTCTTTCGTAATTCCTGCCTGTAGGCAGGCGTAATTACAACCGCCCTTGCGCCAGTTGTCCAACCGCATAATCAGCTGCCCTCGCGGTAAAGGCCATATAACTGAGAGAGGGGTTCTGGCAAGCAGACGAAGTCATAAAGGAGCCGTCGGTTACAAAAAGGTTAGGAACATCGTGGCATTGATTCCACTTGTTCAGCACAGAGGTTTTGGGATCACGGCCCATACGAGCAGTTCCCATTTCGTGACTCTTGTGGCCCAGCACGTAACTATCCGGATCGCCGATCTGGATATTCTTGAAGCCGGCTGCTTCAAACATTTCTACCGCCGCCTCTGCCATTTTTTTGATCATGACCTTTTCATTTTCACCAAGGGCGCCGCTGATATGCAGTACCGGCATGCCCCATTCATCTTTTACCTCTTCATTGAGTTGCGCGAAGTTTTCGTAATAGGGTAAGACCTCGCCAAACGAACCCATACTGATGCCCCAAGGGCCTGGTTTCATAAGAGCATCCTTAAATTCCCCACCAAATCCCTGCTGATTGTTCCCCCGGGACCAATTTTGTCGGTAGGCCCTTCCCTGAAATCCAAATCCTCTCACAAAATCAGGACTTGGCTGGTCGACGTTTTGGAAACGAGGCACATAAAATCCCGTGGGGCGGTGACCGTTGTAATAACCGTCTTTAAATCCCTCAACCTCTGCCGAGAATCCGTAACCGCAATGATCCATCAGGTAGTGCCCCAGTACGCCACTGCTGTTGGCAATGCCGTTTGGGAAACCGGGGGACTTACTATTTAACATAATACGGGTACTGGAAAGCGCTGAAGCACATAAAAAGACCACCTTGCCGAAGTACTCAGTGGTTTCTTTGGTTTGAGCATCGATTACTCGAACACCAGTGGCTTTTCGGACTTTCTCGTCATAAATGATGGAATGCACGATAGCATGGGGTTTGAAGGTCATGTTGCCAGTGACCTGGGCAGCAGGTAAAGTGACACTCACGCTGCTGAAATAAGCGCCGTAGGGGCAGCCGGTTTCACATACATTGCGGTATTGGCAGGGACCCCTGCCGTTATGCGCAACGGTGAGATGTGCAGTTCGGCCAATGGTGACAATACGTCCCAACTTTTCATTCATGGCCCCCTTGAAGTGTTTTTCTACACAATTGAGTTCCATGGGTGGCAGAAAGTGTCCATCCGGCAATTGCATTAAGCCTTCGTTTTTTCCGCTTACACCGATGTACTTTTCTACATAGTCGTACCAGGGAGCTATGTCCTTATACCGTAGGGGCCAGTCTACCCCATGGCCGTCTTTATGGTTGGACTCGAAATCGATATCGCTAAGGCGGTAGCTTTGCCGGGCCCATATCAGGCTTTTACCTCCGGCATTAAAACTTCGATAAAGGCGCACAGGTCTGTCCTCATCGGTGGTATAAGGATGTTTGCGGTCACTGGCAAAAAAATGCTTGGTAGATTCATCAAAGCAGTACTTCAATTTTTGAATGGGGTATTCTTCTTCGGTTTGCTTCGAAATACGTTTGCGGAATTCATATTCCCAGGGCGCTTTATTGGTAGTGGGATAATCCTTGATATGCTCTACCTGACGGCCACGTTCCAGAACCAGGGTTTTCAGGCCTTTTTCGCACAATTCTTTAGCTGCCCATCCTCCGGACATCCCCGAACCGATCACAATTGCATCGAAGTATTGTGTTTGAAGTTTCATGATTACCGGTTCCCCACAAGGTTTTTTTCGTTTTCATCTATGGTAATACATCCTTGATGTTGTCCAGGTACCGGTCGGTAGTTCATGCTCTTCGTCCCGACTTCTGAAGTAAAGAAAGCCCATAGCACCAATTGTTTGAAAGAGCTGAAAAATTCCGTTGACTGGATCTCTTCCAGGTGTTTCATTTGTTGTTGGGTATTTATTTTGACAAAAGGCTTGTTCTCTTGGTCCTCACAGTCACGCATAAAAGCATTTAACCCGGACTCAAGTCTTTGCTTTTCGTCATCCTTAAAAAAAGATTCAAACAATAGATCAATATAAGGGGCCACACCCGCCTCCGAAGCCCCAGGAGTGTCCGTTTGAGGCAGGATAAGGTTAGCTAGTTGCCATATGGTATCGAATTGATCCGTGCTTAGATAAACGGGTTGATAATCTGTAAGCCGTTCTACACCGCAACTTTTCAGAAGGGCTGAAAGGCCCGGTAAGGCCCCTAGGCTTACCAGGGCGGTAGCAGATGACTTTAAAGCTTGGCGTCTATTCATGCTGATATTTTAAATAAATGTAAAACGATAAATGTAAAATGTAAAATCAGTATTAAACGACTTGGTAAAAGGGGGCAAGATTTCACTTATTTATTAACCTGATCACCACCTCACAAAATTGGTCAGGTTCTTCAAAAAACGGGAAATGAGCGGAGTTCTCGAAAAAGATTAGCTCTTTTTGGGGAGCCTGAAGGTGTTTATAGTATTCAGTAATCAATTGGTGAGGGGTGGTATAATCCCAACGGCCCACTAGAAAGTAAACCGGCACTTGGTATTCCATTACTTCTTCATAAATACTGCCCGATAAGACATTATGTTTCATGTGAGCGGAGCTGAATGATGAGCCTTTGGCTACAGCCACTGCTTCCGATAATTTGTATTCCGGAGCCCGTACACCTGTCCAGATTAGTGGAAAAAAAGACCTGCTGGCTTTGAGTTCACCGCCAAACTCGAACAGCCAGCTTTCAAAGTCAACATTCTTAATACTGTCAAGGGCTGTGATAACCTCTACTCTTTCTTTTAATCCGGCTTGCTCACGAATGAATCTTTCTTGCAACACCCGGGCTTTCTTGTTATCGACCACCTGCCCAATGGAAATGTAATGACTAAACAGTTCAGGTCGCTCATTTGCCATTATGCTTCCCAAGTGTGTACCGAAGGAGTGACCCACCAAAATCACTTGTCTCTGTTCGAATCTTGTTCTTAAGGTATCAATTAATGCATAGGCATCGTCGATCAATTGTCGGGTGCTCATACTTTCAGCAGTGGGCTTATTATGGTAAAAGGTCTTGCCTGCGCCTCTGCGGTCCCATTGGACCACCGTAAAATATTTTTCCAAGGGCCTCTGGAATTTATAGCCCAGGTACATCATGGGCATGCCCGGCCCGCCGTGGAGAAATAATAGAATGGGATTGCGGGTATCATGAGACCGGATCAAAATACACTGTTCTACTCCACCGATCTTTACATATTCGATTTGGGATATGGATCTCCCCTCTGGGGTTGAGTCAATGGCTGGAGTTTTAGCTGGCCAAAACCACCAAATGATGGTGAACATAACTATTGCCAGCACCAGCAGTCCAATTGCTTTCAAAAGACGTCCCAGGATTCTCATGGTTAGATGGAATCAAATTTTATAGGTAAATGACGTTCCTCACACAACATAGGGAGTCATTAGGAGTTTCCCATAGCTTGTTCTTCTTCATAGGAAGGGCCATACAGCCCTGGCACAGGTTTGCCATTGGCTCTTAAATAGGTTATCAACTCTCCACGGTGATGGTAAAGGTGATTCATTAAAAAACTGCGAACGACCTGGATACGGGGCATAGGGGGCATTATATCTGCTCCATTCATTTGCATCGCCCACATATCCGTAAACTTCTCTTCCGGATATTGCTCTAGATTTCCGATGGCCTCGGAAATGTTTTCTTCCAGTTTCTTCATGATCGATTCCATATTGCTGATATCCCCTGGATCGTAGGTATAGGTACTCATTTCCAGAACATCCTGGTTTAAGGTGGCATCCCACCAATGGTATATTTGGGCTATATGGGCAGCCAATTTTGCGGTAGTCCAATTAAAGTCCGTTGGCTGGTACTGCAAAACATCATCTGGTACAGCCTGAAATAGTTTACGGGTATTATCGGCTTCGAATTTTAGTTCGGCCAAAAGTGCTTCTTGTATCATATTTTTTGGGTTATAGTATATGTATAATTATCGTCTAAGTATCCAGGTGATAAAATTGCCGCACAGCGTCACCAATCAGAGACTAAAGGTTTCTAGCAGGATAGTCCAATTCTTAAGTGCTTATTCCAGTGCTTATTCCATTTTAAGCTTGCAGGCTTTGAAACTCTAAACGAGAGTTGGCGAAGGTGGTTCATAACCCTGCCAGTCTGGGGCGACTACCGTTTTACCGGTATCCAGATCTCTTCTTCAGAATCAATATGGTCCTTTCGGTATTTGGGCCCCAGAATTTCAAAATGCGGTCGGTTATCCAGTTTATAACCTGAGGTAGGCAACCATTCCCGAAAAATATGTTCAAAGGTACTGGTGTCTGAGTTGGGGCCTCGCTGGATAAAAACTGCATAGATACCTGCCGGTAATTCGAAAGTATCCATTTCCAAAGGTACCTGGTCAAAAACATTCACCTCCATTAATGCCCATTTTTCAAATTCCCGGGCCGGATTGAAGTTCTCGTAATAATCTTCAGGGTAAATCTTTAGGTCATATACATCGCCGTTCTTGGGGGTAATAATCTCATGGCGCCGGGGCATAAAGGTGCTGAACAGCTGAAAGGTCTTGTTGCTCGTTAAGGACATCCTTTCTTTCATGCCGATCAATTTCTTCTTTTCTAATGTTTCAAATCGCGGTCGCATTGGATTGTGTGCAATCATCTATTATATCATCAGTTTATGAAGGCTGATTATTATGTTTTCTCATTAATTGGGATTTCATGCGGATGAGCTCCCCCAGCAATTTGGTTTCTTCCACCACATGCTCCTGGTTATACTTTTGCGCAACCTCTACTATAGCCCCGTTAAGGGTATCAATCTCCGTTTCCCGGCCGTTCCTCATATCCTGCAAGGTTGAGATCAAGGATCCATCGGACTTCTTGCTGATGTGAAGTACCCGCGCTTCCATATCTTCTTGATTTATGCTAATTCCCTCAGCATGGGCTACCATAATACACTGAGCTATTATTTTCCGGGCCAGTCCGAAAACCTGGGGATCCCTGTGAAATATACCATTATCTATATCTAGCAAGGGACAAATAGAATTAAAAACTGTGTTGGCAATGGCTTTTTCCCAAATGATCTTTTCGATGAACTCCTCTGTTCTGAATTCAAAATAGGGCGTATTCAATAGTTCGACCAGGGCATCAAGCTGGGTGTTGTTCGACCTCACCACCCCAATGGGAGAATCGGCTACCGGAGTGTAGTTTACTCCCTTCACGGTCTTTTCACCACTTAAAAATAAAATCCCCCGATATATCTCCGGGAACAGGCGCTCCCAAAAGGGACCCTCAATTCCCAGACCGTTTTGCAGTAATACCACAGGACTGGAGCTCGTTTTGCCTTCGAGTTTTCGAGCCAGTTCATCGTTGCCGTATGACTTATTGGTAAGCACTACTACACCTTCAAGTTCTGAGTGGTGGTTTAACGTGCTAACCTCCACTTCTTGCACTAAAGCTTCTTGATTGTTGTACCATATTTCAATTCGCTCTACATAGCGGTCGGCCTGGTCGACACTGCCCCGAATTATCGTTACATCCCGCTGGTGTAGCTTCAAAGAAACCGCCAGGGACTTTCCTACTGCTCCAGCTCCGATTATGTAGATCATATTACTCATTTGTTAGTGCACATCATACAGCCTTTATTAGAAAACGCTTTTGTCATCCCTTAAGATACAGAATTCAAACTCCAAGGGACTTTTATACTTTTACATTTACTATTTCCCTTTAACATTATTTAACAGCTTCACTGCCCTCTATTGCGTATATTACAACGATGAACCTATTCCGAGGCGTACTCCTGGGTATAATCATGTTGGGCTGCGTGGATCTACAAGCTCAGGATTATTTGGTTTTGGATCGATATGGTACCAAGCGCATTCGCATCCCATTGGGATCGGAAGTCACCTTTAAATTAAAAGGGGACAAGCGTAAACATACCAGCCGATTGGTGCAGCTGACCGATAGCGTGGTGGTAATGGGTAATTATGACATTTATCTTAAACTGGATGACTTCGACAGTTTCTATTTTCATCGAAATCAATGGCGTACATTGCGATACGGTACCCTGATACCAGCAGCGGGTTTCTTGATAGGTGCCGCGGTACATCCTACTGTGGATAACCCACAATATGACGCAGGTGATTCTGCTTTGATCGGATTGAGTTTTATTGCATTGGGACAAAGCTTTCGGTTATTGGAATGGAAACGCTTTAAGATCAACAAGAACAGTCGAATTTGGGTAGGAGGCGTTTAGCAGCAACCGCATGACAATGGTATACCATGGGAGTGATTGCATTTGTTAATAACTTATGATTCGTGGAGCTATTATATGGATATTGTTATTGGTGAGCCAGATAGTATGGGCTCAGCACCAAGATCCTGTTTTGGTGCAGGGGCAGGTACTGGATGCCCACAACAAAACACCTTTACATGGAGCACATCTGGTGTTAAACAATACCTTTGGCACTACTCCGGACATCGAGGGCAATTTCACCCTGCAGCTTTCAGCTGGCGACACCTTAATGGTTAGTCATGTAGGCTATGTAGACTATTTGGTGCCCATTCCACAAAACCTCAACCAAAACAACTATTACTTGCGTATTGCACTTAGTCCGGCTACCGTCGAATTGGATGAAGTGACCATCTATCAGTGGCCTGCCACGGTTGAACAATTCAAACAAGAGCTCCTGGCTCTGGAAGTGGAAGAGGAAGAAAAAGTGATCATACCCGGGTCGTATCAGGGACCTCCCAGACCGGTAGAGGCCAGGGCGAGTAGTCCTGTAAGTTTCCTGTATGAAAAGTTCAGTCGTCGTGCTAAACAAAGAAAAGCTTTCCAGAAAAAAAGGTTGGATATAGAGACGCATCAAAAGACCCGTGCCCGATGGAATTCTGACTATGTCAAGGAGGTTACCGGTATAGAAGATGAGCAAACCTTGGTGTCTTTTATGGAGTACTGCCGGCTCAACGACCAGAAACTGGGAGAGCTTAACGACTATGACCTTATTGCAACCATAAACCAGTGCTACCAAGATTTCAAAGAACAACTTTAACTCTCACTGGTTCAATTCCCATTTAATTCTAAATTTGCTATTAGCAAACATGACTCGTAGCCCATGAAAGAGTTTAATTATGGTGAGGACCACTTGACTGCCGGTAAGGCCATGATGATTTGTCGTGGTCAGATGAAAGGTATTTTCAACCAAACGACGCGCGAGCGTGTCCAACGCAGTCAACAGTGGGTCCAGGATATTGCCCAAGGTGATGAAGTGGTGTATGGCATAAATTCGGGCTTTGGCCCCCTTTGTACTACCAAGATCTCACCTGAAAATACTCGTCAGCTTCAAGAGAATATTCTAAAAAGCCATAGCGTGGGCACCGGTTCGCATATACCCTTGGAAATTGCCAAGCTGATGTTGATCCTTAAGGTACAAGCCTTGAGCAAAGGATATTCTGGCATCACAGCCCATACATTAGAGCGTATTCTCTGGCATATTGAACACGACGCTATACCCCTTGTACCCAGCCAGGGATCGGTGGGAGCATCAGGTGATCTGGCTCCCCTGGCTCATCTATTTTTACCGCTTATTGGTGAAGGAAGGTTGCATTACCAGGGCCAGGAAATCTCTGCTAAGGATCTATCGAATGTTACCGGGTTGCAACCATTACAGCTGGCCCCCAAAGAGGGGCTGGCTCTTATAAACGGCACCCAATTTATGGCCGCCTTTGCTGTAAGTACTCTGGAAAAACTACATCAGTGTCTTAGTCAGGCCGACTTTATTGCCGCTATTATGCTGGAAGGCCTGCTTGGTTCAGCACAGCCGTTCTTGACTGAGCTTCATAATTTGCGACCCCACCAGGGTGTACAGCATGTGGCCGCTCGCATCAACGGATTATTGAGCGGTTCGGAAATAATGGTGTCCCATAAAAACTGTGAGCGGGTCCAGGACCCGTATTCCTTGCGATGCATTCCACAGGTACACGGTGCCTCCCGTCAAGCCTGGAAACACCTGAAGGATACCCTGGAGATTGAGCTGAATGCCGTTACGGATAATCCGGTGATACTGGATACGAATCAGGCCATAAGTGGAGGTAATTTTCATGGTCAGCCATTAGCTTTGCCTTTGGACTACGCATGTCTAGCCGCCTCAGAATTAGGAAATATTAGTGATCGGCGTATCTATCTTTCACTGGACGGCACGGTTACAGGCCTTCCCAAACTACTTATGAAGGATACTGGGTTGAATTCGGGATTTATGATCTTGCAATACACATCCGCTGCTTTGGCCAGCGAAAATAAGGGGTTGTGCTTTCCCGCCAGTGCGGATAGTATTCCCACTTCATTAGGCCAGGAAGATCATGTGAGCATGGGTAGCATCTCCGCTCGCAAAGCCCTGCAGGTAACAGAAAATCTGGAAAAGATTCTGGCCATAGAATTGTTGTGCGCTTGTCAGGCTCTGGACTTCAGAAGACCGCTTAAATCGACTCAGGTTTTGGAAGAGATCCAAGCCCATATACGTCAAAAGATCTCCCATGCTCAACAAGATCGCATATTCAGTGAGGACATGAGGTCAGCTGAAGCCCTGATTTCCCAAGGGGCACTGCTTGCGTGGAATAATGACTGGGGATCGGTATATCATGAGGATTATGAATCCTACTAGGGTCACGGCTCTTACCCTCTGAGAATTTTTGTAAATTGGCCGCCAGAAACTGAAACTAACTCTATGAAGAAACGGATCCTGGGGATTTCTTCAATGGCTGTGGGAATACTCCTGATATTCGGAGTGAACTATGCCTGGAAAACCTTGCCTATTGCCACCGGATACAGCGCCAAGATCATGTGCTCTTGTGTATTTCTCAGCGATCGTGAAAAAGACGCTATTCTGGACACCGATCTGTCCTCATTTGATGGTGTCGATATCAATATCAATTATTTGGATTCTACAGTAACCGCTAAAGTTATGGGCCTGGCGAAACGTACCGCGGTATTCCGGGAGGGGCTTGGTTGTACCTTAGCCTTGGGCATTACAGTTGAGGAGTTAAAATCACAAAGCGTAAAGATCACCAAACCCGATAGTCGACAGGCCAACAATTACTGGCCGACAGGTGAAAATTTTGCGGGTGGTGAGTTTCCGGCAGAGATCGACGAGGATGCCTTGGACAGGGCCCTGGACAAGATATTTTTAGAGGATGACCCAGAACGACTGCAAGGTACCCGGGCGGCTATTGTAGTGTACAAGGGTAAGATCGTAGCAGAACGGTATGCCGATGGTTTCACCAAAGAAACTCGTTTAGCCGGCTGGTCCATGACCAAAAGTATTACCAATGCCCTGGCAGGTATTCTGGTCCAATTAAACCTGATGAGCCTGGAGGATGATCAACTCTTTCCAAAATGGTCCCGCGATGGTGATCCTCGCAGCAAGATCACTGTGGATCAATTACTGCGCATGAGCAGTGGTTTGAAGTGGGAGGAGGTCTATGCCGGGAATTCCGATGCTACTAAAATGTTGTTCACCAGTCACAGTGCTTCGGTGGTGGCCTTGGACAAACCCCTAGAATACAGTCCAGATAGTGTTTGGGAGTATAGCAGTGGCACCAGCAATATCCTCTCTGAATTGATTCGTCAAAAAGTAGGGGGCGATAATAAGCAGTACTGGAATTTTCCGCACTACTTCTTATTCAACAAGATAGGTATGCGTACAGCAGTAATAGAACCCGATGCATCCGGAACTTTTGTAGGTTCCTCCTTTATGTATGCCAGTGCTCGTGATTGGGCCCGCTTTGGATTGCTGTATCTCAATGATGGCGTATGGAATGGTGACCGCATTTTGCCGCCAGGCTGGGTGGAATATAGCCGTACTCCTACACCGGCAAGTCCCAATGAAAAATACGGCGCGCATTTCTGGCGTACCAAAGGCGAGCCGGGGAGCACCGTGGATATGCCCGCAGATGCTTATCACCTGGCTGGTTATGAAGGTCAAAAGGTGGTTATTATCCCTTCCTATGACCTGGTGATGGTGCGCTTAGGCTTTTCTCAGCCCGAGCAAAACTGGAACTTTACAGAATTCGTGGAAAATGTGGTTTCAGCTTTTCCCTATCGCTAGGAACGCCATTGTAATGGAATTTTCTTGATGAATACCATAAATCCGAATAAGGCCAATATGATTGAAATGGTTATGGTGGCCACCATCAGCGGAAGGTGATCTCCCATACCGTTTGATATTAGCTCCATACTGGAATACAAGGCGATAAAAGCCAGAGTCACGAACAAGCAAGAAGTGAACAATCCAATATATCGTTCAGTGGCTTCAAAGCGTTTGGCCAGTTTCAAGTCATGATATTTCAATTTGAAATCCTGGTTTTGACGCTCAAAGTTCAAAACTTCCCATTCGCGGACTTCTTGGGGGCTAAGTTTCCTGATGTGACGTATTTCTCTGAGCGCATCCATTCTGATTTCGATGTGCTCTAATTTGTTGATCATCTTGCTGCGCGTGTTCATGGTCTTTAGTGTCTAGTGGTCAATAAAGGCAAAAAGGCACTGTCAGCAGCGCCTTTTTATAACGGAAATCATTCAATAGTGTATGTCGTCGTCTCTGTTGATGTTATTTCCTAATATAAACCGGTTGCAATTGCATGGGCCCTTTTCGGTGTAATCCGAGTTGAATCTGGTCTATTAACCCGCTCAGGGTCACCAAGATAGCCTTAAGGGTCATTTTTGTCGTCTTTATTTTCATGCAATCTGCTTAAGTTCAATATTTTATTAAAAAAGTGCTATTTTTCAGTGATTATTTCCCGTATATACGGTTTACCCCTAGAAAGTAACCCCTGAATAAAAAAAAATAAGAAAATTCCTTAGTAAGGGAATTAAGATAATTTCGAGCTAATTACCGCCAATATGTGAGGGAAGGACAAAATTAGTACTTTAATGGAATCGGTGATCTTGAAGTTGTGAAAGCTCTATTTTAAGTCACCTAAATATGCTTAGGGCCGATTTTGGGTGGAATCCGCTTCAGTCTTTTTTTTCTTTTTGAACAAATTAAATACATCATCCACAGATTTGTCTTTTAATACGTTGTCTTTCACCTCCCTAAGCAGCTCATTGGAAGTACTATCGCTTATTTGATCATTAATAAGGCTATCCAGTTGGGCGGTAGCCTGGTCTGTTACTTCCTGGGTTTTATCATCGACCACAGATTGTGCACTGTCCTTGGCTTCTTCTACTTTCTGGTCTACCGCATCTTTTGCAATACTGGCGGTAGTGGCTCCCCCTTCACGCCCTCCCAGCGCAAAAGTCGGATTGTTATAGGTGCCACCCATTGTCACGTTCAATTTCACCAGATCATTAGCTGGTTCGTCTGAGCCGGTAAGCTTGGCAATAGCTTCATTGACGGATGAGCCCACCACTCCAGCAGGTACTTCCATGTTTAGCAGGAATTCAATGCTGCCGTCGATCCCGGTGCTTCCGGAAACCAGGGTTTGATAATCGCCAAAGTTCACATTGAAGGGCTTTACGTTTAGTTTCCCGTCTTTAATTGATATTTGCATTACCACGTCCTTAAGACTGAACTTACTGGGACCATCGGAGGAAAATTTGGTAAGATTACTCAGTCCCTCTACGATCTTAGAATTGGCCCCAGCTAAGGCTGCTTCCAGGATCTGTACCAGTCCCCCACCGGAAATGGTGTTCAGTAGCGGCATCATATCTTGACCCAACTCACCGTTAAGATTGAAATTAGTGCTGAAATCACCGTCCACCAACTTGGCCACGGGGGCCAGTACTTTCACCGTGTTGAAGGTATTGAAGGCCTGTTTTACTGCTACATCGGCAATAGCCATGTCTAAATTGAATTTAGGATGTTTCAAATCGCGGCTGTCGTAGTCTCCCCTCATGGCGAATCGTCCTCCCAGCGAATTAAAGGTAACATCTTGCAATGAAGCCACTCCTCCCCTCATGATGACGCCTCCCTGCACATCACTTAAGGTCATGTTGTCGTAGTGTACCCTACCCGCTTTTGGGGTGATGTGAAGATCTACATTTTTGGGAATCTCCAGAACCTCCATAGGTGCAGCATCCGAAGAATCACCGGTTTCGGTCATCCATTCATTCAGATCCAGATTGCTGCTGGTCATTTGCAGGTCCCCTTTTATCACAGCGTCGTCCTTGAAAACATAATTTATGTAGTTAGTGAGTGTTCCCTGTACCTGCATGTCGGAGGAGCCGGTGTTAGCTTTTAGCTCCTGTATGGTGATTTTTTGAGGATCGAATTGGGCTTTCCCCTGTTCTATATGGAAAGCATGGGCCAGATCCGGGTCATTATAGGAGAAGTTGTTCACAGTGACTGAGCCGCTAGTGGGCAGCAGATGGTATTTTTCTGCTTCCAGGTCCGACATTTTACCTTTGGTTGCCAAATTGCCGGATACCCTTCCGGTAATGGTTTTACCCGGTTGAGGGAATATATGAGTCAACTTTTCCAGGTCTAAAGATCCGTCAATCAAGAGATCCCATTGGTAATCGGCCAGGTTTTGAAGTACCAAGTTCCCAGAGAATGGTTCTTCATCCATCACAAAGCTGAATCTGGGCACTTCAATCAATGTTTGCTCCATGCGACCATTGGTGTTTTGCACCCGCGCCTGAAGATTAAATTCTTCTAAAGCTTCCGGAAATTGATCGGATTTCACATACCCTTCCATCAGAGTCATTTGAGCGTCGATGGTGGGAAACTGCCTGCGGGCACTGTCGTAGGTGCCATTGGCCTTCAAGGAAAGATCAAAATTGCCCTTTAAATTTGTACCGTCAAGGGGCACCATCTTGGTTAGCTCAGTCAGATTAAGGTGGGCCTTTAGGTCTGCATCCACTTCAGATCTTTCAAGGCCATCCAGTTTGATCCGGCCATCCACGGGATTTCGGCCGAAATCCAAATGTACCTGCTTAATATCTATCAGGGTAGAGGCAAATTGTCCGTCCTCATTGACCAAGTTTAGATCAAGGTTTATGTTTTCCACTGCTTGGGGCAGATCGGGATACCGGAACATGCCCTCGATTACTTTGAGATCCAGATTGAAGGCCGGAATACTACTTTCATTGTAGACCCCTTTAACCAGGCCTGCCAGTTCAACCAGCCCATCACTCTCAATATCTCCAAAATTCTCAGTGTACATTCCCGGCACCAGCGATAAAAAGCTTTTAAAATCATTTTGCCGGGCGGCAAACGTGAGGTCTATGACAATATCGTCACTTTGCTGCGGCAGTTCTAACCACCCGTCGAAGCCAAAAGCAAATTCGTTTAGCGAAACGTTGTTTTCTTTGAAAGTGTAGCGATTCTCCCCTAAGTTTATTTCCAAGGTGACATCACCTTGCAGGTGTTTGTTCCCCAGGTAGCTGATGCCATCGTATTGTGCAGTGACCAGATGTCCCTCGGTATAGGATTCCAGATCGAAAAGTTCTGAGGTGAAATCTCCGGAACCTTGATGATCGAGTTGATCCAGTTCCAGAAAAAACTTGGACTGCTGGTCCTCATATACCAAACGTCCTTGTTTTACATTCCAACCGTTTATTTTGATGTTATAACCACCTTCCTCTTGCGCAGTGCTATCGGGAGTATTCGCAATATCGTAATTGGTAGTGCCGTCGTCCAGAATCTTTATTAATACCCTGGGTTGCAACAAGTCTACAGATTTTATTTTCACCTGGTCGCCCCACATCACACTTCCCAGTCCAACCCTTATTTGCGCTTTATGGGTGGAAATCAGGGTATCGCCTAGGAAAAGGTCCTTACCCACCACGCTAATTTCCTCTACGGAAATGCCCAAATTAGGAAAGGTGCTCAACAGTGAAAGATCAAAGTTTTGATAGCTGATTTGGGCATTGACCGATTCAGCAATAGCGGCATCCACGCCTTCATTTATCTGGTCTTTAAAGAAAAACGGTATCGAAGCCAGGGCTACTGTTAATACCAAAATGATGGCGCCCAGGATAAAAAGGGTCTTTTTCATGGCTAGCTAAAAAAATATATATAAAGGTAGTTCCTTTTGATGGTTTCGGAGAATATATGTGCTAAAAACTGCAAAATGGTACAAAAATCTTAGTATTTTAATTTATGCATGACCGAAGATTGGGACCATACTTTCCTATGGAATTCAGATGGATAGGCCTTCTGCTGATCGCGGTATCGTTGTTCTTTTTGGTACAGAACGTATTCGTTTGGCCTCCGCTCATCTTATTATTGGGTATCTTTTTGAAATGGGCCATCAATGGAACTCAAATTGATTTTGAAAACCGCCAGATCAGGGAATATGTGGGAGTTTGGGGTGTTAAGTTTGGCAGTTGGAAATCGTTGCCAAATTTGGAAAAAATCACCATCACTAAGAATAATTACAGTCAGGTGCTGGGAAGCCGGGGAACCACTTCTCAGTTTAAAACCCATATGTACCGTGGAATTTTAAGGGGCACCGGTGACTATCGGGTGCCATTTGTAGCCCATACAAACGAAAGTAAGGTTCTGGAAACCGCCCGTATGGTTGCTGACCGGCTGGAGTTGCGCATATTGGACTGTACCGTAAGATCACCCACATGGATAACCTAAGAATTAAGCTCTACGGCATTTTACTGGTAACTGCCTTTAGTTGCCGGCCAACGGAATCACCTCCCGATCTCACTACGGGGACCTGGATTGACTTGAGTTACCCATTCAATAGTGAGACCATTTACTGGCCTACCGATACCCTGGGTTTTCAATTGGACACCGTATTTCACGGATTCACAGACAACCAGTACTTCTATTCTGCCTACAGCTTTAGATCGGCCGAGCATGGTGGTACCCATCTGGACGCCCCGGTGCATTTCGCAGACGGCCAACAAAGTGTGGAGGCTATTCCCCTGCAGAACCTGATCGGTAGAGCGGTGGTGGTGGATGTCAGCCAAGCAGCCTCAAAAGACCGCGATTACCTGGTCAGTGCCGAGGATTTTCAGCAATGGGAAGAGAAGAATGGAGCCATCCCCAATGGATCTATTATCTTGTTGCGCACCGGCTATGGTGCTTCCTGGCCAGACCGGCAACAGTATTTGGGTACCGATCAAATGGGTGCGCAAGCGGTACCTCAACTTCATTTTCCCGGGCTGGCTCCCCAAGCCGCTACGTGGCTCACTAACGAGCGGCAGATTAAAGCTATTGGTTTGGATACACCCAGTATCGATTATGGCCAATCCAGTCATTTTGAGAGCCACAGAATACTATTTGAATACAATATACCAGCATTTGAAAACCTCGCCAATTTGGATAAATTACCGGTTACAGGGTCATGGGTGATAGCTTTACCCATGAATATTGCCGGCGGTAGTGGAGCGCCATTGCGAGCTGTAGCCTGGATACCATAACACGACCTAACCATGAAAATCAAGAGCTCACAATCCTTTGGTGGTGCACCACAGCCACCGCATACACCCAAGAAATTAACATAACTCATGAAGGTTATGGACTATCAGTTCCGCAAGACATAAGCGTCACATCTGTTAAGGATCAGGGCAGCACCCGGCATCATCATGGGGAGCTGAATAACTTGTTGCTTTCGCTGGTCAAAGGAGTGGTAGAGAATAAGGAAGGAAACATCAATCCTCAATGGAAAGATGCCTATTACGCTACTATGGATAGTTATCTGGGTGAAATCCCTCAAGAGTTCCAATTCAAAGGCCGCAAATTGGATCCCATAACCTATTCCCAAGAGGTACGCTGGTTTTCGATCCTCATGATTATGCAGGACCAAAGAGGGATTACCTACTACCTCACCAAAAATTCCTGGGGTAGTGATAATAAATTCGGAGGATATCTTTTTATCAGAAGCTTAAGTCAAACTAAAAACGGTTGCTTTTATGGTGCACAAGGAGGCTACCCCCCCAGGGTTTGGCCAAGAAAGATTGAGCTCTGATCAAAAATATTTTAACAATAGATCAATAGCGCTGCGCACTAAATTGGTGTAGGGAGGGTAAACCGGCTTTACCGAGGTAAGTCCTACTTTTTGTTTTACTATACCTTTTTCATTGGAAAAAGCCTGAAATCCCCGGAAACCATGTGATTTGCCAAAACCACTATGGTTAGTTCCGCCAAAGGGAAGGTAAGGGTTCATAAACTGGACGACGCAGTCGTTAATCGCTACAGAACCAGATGATGTTTGGGTCAACACTGCATTTTTATGGACTTGAGAACGACTGAACAAGTAAAGCGCCAAGGGCTTGGGCCGTTCGTTTATGGTGGATATGGCCTCCTCAAGATGTTCATAAGTAAGTACAGGCAGCACTGGACCGAAGATCTCTTTTTCCATTATCAGTGAGTTGCTAGGCACCCTGCTGATCAAGGTGGGCGCCAAATAATGGTCAGTGTGGTCACTAAGGCCCCCTGTTTCCAGTATTGCTCCCTGATCCAGGGCATCCTCCAGAAGCATATTTATCCGATCGAAATGCTCACGGTTAATGATACGGGCATAATCAGTACTGTTTTCGATACCCAGGCCTTCGCCGTCGAACAGTCGATCGATGGCCAATCGTAGTTCATCGATCAATTCTTCTTCCACTTCCTTATCCACTAACAGGTAATCGGGTGCAATGCAGGTTTGTCCACAGTTGATAAACTTACCCCAAGCAATTTTTTCCGCGGTATCGGCCAGGTCGGCAGTACTATCCACAATAACTGGTGATTTCCCTCCCAGCTCCAAGGTTACGGAGGTAAGGTGTTGCGCAGCAGCTTTCATTACAATTTTTCCGACTGCAGGACTACCAGTGAAGAAAATATGATCAAAGGGCAGTCTTAACAATTGCTGAGCTATGTGTTTGTCTCCCTGAAAAACCGCTACCTCCGAGGGTTCAAACAACTCCAACACCATGTTCTCAACTAGCTGGGAGCAATTCGGAGTCAGCTCCGAAGGCTTCAAAATAACGGTGTTGCCCGCGGCCAGAGCGCTTACCAATGGAGCGACAGATAAATTAAAAGGGAAATTCCAGGGCGCTATGATCAAACAAACTCCTTTAGGTTCGTATTGAATTAACGATTGAGAGCCTACCAGAGCCAGGGGAGCCTCCACTTTTCGGGGTCGGGACCATTTACGCAAGTTGCTGATAGCATGTTTCAACTCGGAAAGGACCACATAGACCTCGGAAAGATCGACCTCTTCAGCTGGCTTTTTAAAGTCTTTATAAATGGCATCCTGGATATCTTTACGATGTTCACGAATCCATTTTTGCAGCTTTATCAAGCGTTTCAGACGAGCTTGGGGACCTTCTTGCCGCCAAAGTCTGCTGGTGTTTTGCTGGTGTTTGAAAAGCCTTTTTATCGATTGACCGGGTTTGGCAGATGTAATAGAAGCGGGCATTATTTCAAAATACAAAAAAACGGGTTCAAATGAACCCGTTTTAAACTTTGTTGTTCCGAACTACACTATTCGGAAAGGATCTTGAACTCTACCCTGCGGTTTTGAGATCGTCCTTCTTTGTTGATATTGTCCGCTACCGGTTTGGACTCTCCGAAGCCTCTGCTTACCACACGTTCAGGCGCAATGCCATTTTTAACTAAATGATCATATACTGCCTTAGCACGACGTTCGGAAAGTCTCTGATTATAAGGCTCGCTTCCGATGCTGTCGGTGTGACCGGCGATCTCCACTTCTACCCCGGAGTTGTTATTCATGAACTCAATCAGTCGGGTTAATTCCGGATAAGAATCGTCCTTTAGCGTGGAGCGATCGAAATCAAAGAATATGTTGTTTAAAGTAATAGTGGCACCTGCTTCAACTGGCACCAAGAACAGATCTTGAGAGATCTCTTTATACTCTTCCAGGTCATTAAGATCCATATTGGCGTTAACCGCTACATAACCATCAGCTTCTGCCAGATATCCATACTTGGCTCCTGAAGGTAAAATGATCTTATAAGCACCTGATTGCGGATCAGAGGTTGCTAAGCCCACTTCAGTACCATCGGGAAGTCGTTCATAGAGGATCTTGACATTACCCAGAGGTTCGTTAGTCTTCGAATTATATACGGTTCCTTGAACCAGCACCACAGGTGCAGGCTGATAGAACACGGGCAGCTCCAACTTGAAAATATCCAGATTTTCGGTGCCTACGCCTCTGGAATAGTAGGCGTACTCACCCGAAGCAGGGATATTGAAGAATTCATCGTCATTTTCAGAGTTGATGTCCGGGCCCAGGTTTTCTGGTTCTGTCCAGTTTTTCCAGGTGTCGTCCAGTCGACGGGTTACAAAAATATCGGTACCGCCGAATCCGGCATATCCATCGGAACTAAAGTATAAAGTTTCATCATCAGCGGCCAGGAAGGGTGCAGATTCTTCACTGGCGGTATTCAGGGTATTGCCTAGGTTCAGGGGTTCGCTCCATTGGCCGTCGTCATTTAAGAAGCTGGCGTACAGGTCACGATCTCCATAAGAGTCTTCACGCTCGATGGACATCAGCAAGGTCTTGCGATTATTGGCCATGTAGAAATTGGCTTTCTCGCTGTAGTTGTACAGATTGTCAATCGCCAGGGGTTCTGGCTCGGTCCATCCGGCCTCGGTTTTCCTACTAACTGAAACACCAGCTTTCATCTTACCATTCGGCAGATATTCATTTCCCAACAGCAGGACTACAGTGTTGCCGTCAGGAGTTATGGAACTGATGTAGTTAGGTCCTTTATTGTTCAGTACCGGTCCGATATTTCTGGCTTCTTTCCACTCTCCGGTGGTCTCATCCAACTCTGAATACCAGATGTCTTCGTCATCGGCGGTGCCTCCTACATTTCCGGGGTGGTTGCTGCGGCTGAAAAACAAGGTCTTACCATCTGGTGAGATCAGGGGCCGAAATTCATTTACTTCGCTGTTTACCTGGGGTCCTAGTCTCTGGGCTTCCAGGTCCTCACTAATATTATCTGCAAGCTTGATCAGATTTTCTACCTTAATGGGTACTTCCGAATCAGAAATTCCAATAGCATCGATACTGTTATAACCGGGAACCGCCCTTCCGTCAATTTCCAGTTTCACCGCTACCACATTGAAGCTGGTCATATCGAAGAACACATTTAACAAGCGGCCTGCTTCACCCAAAGGCCTTGAGTTGAAGGTATATACTTGAGTTTCATTTCCGTTGCTGTCGTATACATAGATCGATGAAATAGAACCTGGGTTGTAGGATTCACCAATGGCAATTTGTTGTATTTTTTGAGATCGGTCGAATCCAACTTTAATAAACTCTATCCTGTTGGGATTCTTGGGGGTCCAAGCATTAGGATTTTCGCCTCCATTCGGTAGTACGTTGGGCTTATTCAGCGCTTGCTTGGCAGAGTATTGTAAAGGGCTTAATTCCGAAGAGAATTCTATTACTTTGGACGCCCACTGCACCTCTTGGGCAGTTGCGAATCCAGAAATAATACAAAATAAAACCAAGGATAGAAATCGAATCATAACGAGTAAGCTTATTCGTAATATTATATTCTAACTAAATTTAAGTAAAAAAAATAAACAAACATTCCCATGATGTCTGTTTAATTTCACCAATCCATAACCGAATAAAACCCGCCCTCCTACAAAAGCGGACCCAAAAATAGTGAAAAAATTTAATTTTACCTATTTAGACAGAATTCGAACCTCAACCCGTCTATTTTTCATTTTAGCCTCTTCGCTTTTATCGGTAGTTATTGGTTGGGATCCACCAAAAGCTTTCAGCTTAATACGATTCTTTCTGACGTTCTGAGCCATCAAATACTCTCTTACGGCAATAACCCGGTCCTCAGACAGCTTCATATTTCTTTCAGGATTACCTCTAAAATCCGTGTGACCTTCAAGCTGGATTTTCATTTTGGGGTTATTGTAGAGCATTTGAGCTAAACTATTCAATTCATCATAAGATGATTTCAATATTTGAGCCTGCCCCAGCTCAAACAGTAAATTGTTCATTCGCAGCACATTGCCATCGGCTGCGGCCGTCAACAGAAAATCCTTTTTGATTTGACCATCTGCATCAATATCTTCAATGTCCACGATGTCGAAAACAGTGATGTATCCCTCAGCAGTTATCTCCAAGGTGTATTTTCTGTTTTCCAGCATGTGGAGTTGGTAGGAGCCGTTTTCTTTGTTAGAAATAAATCCAACATTATTGGCTCTGGGCATTTTCTCGAAGTTTATATGACCCTTTACAGGCTTATTTGAAGCTGCATCCAGGATATGTCCGTAAACCAGGACCATTTCCTGTGGCGCTTCCTGTTTTTCATCGTTATATAGGACATACTCTTGGCCATAAGCTTGAACGACTACCATAATACCAAGCAGCAACGTACTAACCTTGCGTAATAATCTTGTTCGTTCCATAATAAAAGCCTTTATGATCTATGCTAAAATCTAGCAAAAGTAACCGTCAAATAAATATACTGAATAAATAGTATGTCCATATTTATAATTTACCCAAAATCTTACATTCAAAAGAAATCCATGAAGTATATGCCCATATGATAGAGCAGCAAATTATATTCCAAATCGAAAAAATTAGGGGCCAGTTAGCCTGTTAAGCCTAAAGTTCCCTATTAAAAATACTATATTCGTATAACTAATGGCCAAATACGACCAAAAGCGATTTTTTTATTTCCAGTAGAATGGCAGACCACTTGGATCGTACAGATCTGATTCATCAGTTAGAGCAACTCAAGCAGGGGCTGAGTTCCATCTTGGACAAGGGTGCTACCCCACCGGAAGCTCCCGAAAATGACACTAACGGATTACCCAGCCAGGATAGCCCTCCCCAAATGGAGGATCATGCTCTGTTGGAAAACTTCGAGATTATCAACACCTCCAAGGAGATGCTCAAGTATTCCAGCGAAACTCCGGCCATGGTCAAACATGGTAATCAGAGTCTGTTATTGTTGGATTCCCAATCCAATATTATGGCTTTTAATCGTACCGCAGAGGCCCATTTGCCGGGACTGACCGGTGTTCAACTCTCCATTGGGGTATCCATATACGACCTTTTGCCCGTAGAAGATATCCGTGATTTCAAGACCATGATCCAATATGTGCTGGTGGGGCATACCATGCACGTAACCCGAAAGATGATGTTTGAGGTAGAGGAGGTTTGGTACGAGATCAACATGTTCCCCGTAAAGGATCGCCAGCAAAACATAGGCAAGGTAGTTTTCGGCCTGGAGGATATTAAGGAGCGAAAGAAGGCTCAAGCTAACCTTAAAGCGCTGGAGATAAATTTCCAATCGGTATTCAAGCAGGCAGCAGTAAGTGTAATGCTGACCAACACTGAGCTGCGAGTCATTCAGGCCAATCAAAAATTCTATCAAATGGTAGAGTATTCGGCGGAGGAGTACAAGGTTTTGCCTCCCTGGAGCATTACCCACCCTCGTGATATTGCAGAAAGTCAGCGATTAACCGATTTATTACTGAATGGAGAGGTCGATTCATTCTCCCTGGAGAAGCGATACATCACCAAAACCGGAAAAATCCTTTGGGTGTATCTCACCAGCAATATTATTAAGGACCAAAAAGGGCAGCCCAAGCTTATCATTTCAGTGGCACAGGATATTACCGATCGCAAGCATGCGGAGCAGGAGTTGATCTACAAAACGAATGAGCTGGATACTTTTGTTTATCGGGCATCCCACGATTTAAGAGGCCCCGTAGCCTCTTTAATGGGGCTATACAATGTAGTGCAAACCGAATTTAAGGATGAAGAACATGCCCTGGAGTATTTCGAGCACTACCACCGGAGCGTTTTGAGGCTCAACCGTATACTTCATAACCTTATAGACCTCACCAAGATCAAAGAAAAGGAGATACATCCTTCCAAAGTCGATCTAAAGGCACTATTGAATGATTGCCTATCTTCATTGAGCCATGTTACCAATTTTGAAAAGATCCATTTTAAGGTTCAGAATGAGGTTGACTTTGAGGTGCTTACGGACAAAGGACTACTGCACACTATCGTTTATAACTTACTGGAGAACTCCATAAATTTTATCCAGCCTGATAGTCCTCAGCCTTTTGTAAAAGTGAACCTCAAATACGAAAGCAATTTCTTGATCATGGAGGTTGCTGACAACGGTCAGGGTATTAAAAAGGAACTTCAAAGCGAGGTGTTCAATATGTTTTATAGGGCCAACGAGAGAAGTACCGGTTCAGGCCTGGGTCTGTATATAGTTCGAAACGCGGTGGAACGACTTAATGGCAATATCCAACTTAAGAGCAAAGAGTACAGCGGCACAAAGATATCCATCTACATACCCTATATGCACAAAAGCGCTCAGGCTCCCTTGGGCACCAATTGATTATTCCAGGGCTCTTTTATTAAACAGGACATATCCTACATGCAGGAGCACACCCAGTTGATTTTCACTATCGTCGTAGTAATTCACTTGTAGTCCAATAGGACCCAGGGGACTGTGATACACCGTGGCCGCGGTCCCGGTAAAATATAGTTTAGTGAGGTCGTTACTTAATACTACTCCGGCATCTTCCCCCGCCTCAAACTCCCTAAACGGTTTGAAAATGTATCCCTCCAATCTAAAATCGATATCCCGGGTAATGCTAAAGATATTACGTACACCTCCACCAATGTAATTGTGAGC
>JAOTYN010000237.1 GCA_029861825.1 Cyclobacteriaceae bacterium | reverse complement strand
GCCATGCCGACAATATTGGAGGTAGCTCCTACAATCAGCAACTAAGCAGTAAGCGGACACAGTCTGCCGTAGATTATCTAAAATTACTGGGAGTCCAGGAGAGTAACCTGACTATGCAATCGCAAGGTGAGGACCGACCCATGGTGACTACCACTACACCATACAGCCGTCAGTTGAACCGTCGCGTAGAACTATCTCTGAAGGATTTCCCGTCAGACTATACCCCGCGATTCCATACCGTAATGGTCCGACCTGGGATTAACTTAGGAGCACTGGCCCAGGTAATGGGAAGTTCGGTGGAGGAAATCAAGCAGTGGAACGGATTGAAGTCATCCGCTTTGAGACGCTATCAGCCCATAAGACTACCTTTGGATCAGGTGGAGAATTATAAGGATTTGGTATATCTTCCTGCCATATCGGCCGACCAGGAAGATGCTCAATACCATCAGGTAGTGTACGGAGAGACGTTGTTCAGATTGGCTGTAAAATACCAAACTACCGTTCAGGCCCTAGAGCAGTTAAACGGCCTGGAGCCGCGCGATCTTAAGGCAGGCCAAAGGATCCGGGTACGGTAATTACTGCAAACTGGATATGATCTCTTCGATCTCTGAGGTGCTAATGGCATCCACCTCTTCCGCACGCACTTTGATGCGCAGGGCTTTGAGCCCGGTAACTCCTTGGTCGGCTTCCAGCTCCAGTTCTTCCACCTCTTTTTCTATAAACCCTTTGTGGTACAGGTAATCGCAGTATTTCATGTATTCCCTGTACACATCCGCATTGGAATAGACGATGGCGATTTTACCTGGCTGGGTTAATCGTTCCTCGGTGTTTTTGATATAAGCTTTGTCAATACGTTTTTTGACGATCTCGTAGCGTATGTTGTAAGCACCGTCCACATCGAATTTTTTCTCGTCGGCCCGAAACCGAATTGCCAGGGGATCGTCATGAACCAGGATCAACTGGGCGGTTTCCAAGGGGATGGGCAGGCTGGGTACCAAACCGGCAGTTACCCGGGTCATTTCACTCATCATAATCAGTTGCCATAGTCTCATGTTATTTAGGCAAACCTGATTGAATGTACCATGGCTGAGCAGGGACTGGCCCACATAAATATTATAATCCACTCCATCGGTTTTGTATTTTTCAAAATAGTGTGGATACATTTCCTGAGCGGAGGTTTCTTGTTGTTCCAGGAACTCACTTATGGTTTGGTTAATCTTAGTAACGCTTTCCTCATAGGATTTTCGGCGGCTGTACAATACTCCCAGCTTAGGATCGATTGATTTCTTATAATTCAAAATCTGCGATTCCACTTCGGGACAGTCTTCCAGTAGAAAATCAAATAATGGCTCTACCTCCTTTTGCAAAATGTAGTAAACCTGGGATTCTTCTTCCGAACGCAGGCGTTTCTTTACGGACTTCTTGAGTTTTTGCAAACGGAAGTCAATCTCTTTCAGAATGGGAAATTCTTTCACTCCCAAAGCCTGTTGGATAACTTTTTGTGCCGATTCTATTTGGGCCACCAGATCGGCTTGAATGGAAAGGTTCCGCTGTAGCGAACTGTCCCGGATATCGGCCATTCCGTAGAGGGGGTAGACATCTTCGAAAACGATGGGTGACATCTCCACCTCGGTCCTACCCTGCTCCTTCTGCTTCAAGAACTGTTGAGCGGCCTCCTTGAACCGCCATTGAACGCTATTGTGAATGGCCGTGCATTTCTCCATTATAATAGCGTCAATCAAGTTTTCTCTTTCCTCCATGCTGCGCCTCAAAGCAATAGAGAAGAGGGGCAAGATATCCTCCACCCGGGCCATCATAAATGTATTCAGTACCTCAGCCTCACATGAACCCAGCTCCAGGTAACCGATCACTTCACCGTCGTATTTCAAGGGGGCCACTATGAAGCTCCTAATACAGGTTTCCTTGATTGCTTCCTCGATGCCCGTAGTTTTCTTTAGTTTTTCCAGGTCCTCCACAATGACCGGTTGCCCGGTGGTCATTACTTTCTGATAAATAGAATTTTTGAACTCACCGGCTATATCTTCGATACGGGCTTTGCAGACGAGATCTCTCCACACCCAATGGCCAAAATTATCAATAGCCCCGTCTTTGAATACCCCCAGTCCAACTTTTAGATCTGGTATCCTGAACAAGCTCCTCACATTATGACGTATCTCTTCGAAATATTGATCCGTAATAATGGCATTGCGCTCCAGGAGATTGTTTTTAAGGTTTGACAGCAACTCGTGCAAGGTTACGTTCACTAGGGTGGAAAGTACGAAACCGTGCAGCTCAAAATTCTTGGGAGGGATATTTTTTTGCCACAGGTCTACATCCAAAACGTTCTTTGTCATGTGATCGATCTCTTCCTTACTGAGCTCTTTTGGAGTGCTATTGACATGTAGATCCAGGAAGTCCCCATTCATGGTCATCTTATAGTAATTATCCAGACCGGTTTCCGGGTCCTTCATCTTGTAGATGAACGGGGTTTCTAATGTATGCGGATATTGGTAGTGTACGGCTAAAATATACAAACAGGCATGCAGGTAGCGAGCAAAGGTAAAAGTGGCCTCATCCATGTTCATAGGCACATGGATCCTCCCATTGTTCATTTTTACCAGCTGAGAATACCGGGGGGATTCAATAAACGATTGGAATTCAAAGGGGGTGTAAGCGGCCTTGATTTCATTTAAATGCAAGGCTTTGGGGAACACTGCCGACATGATTTTATCCACTAATCCTCTATGTTTCTTAAGGAAAGTTTTGTTGTTAGCTATGGGCTTGGTAATGGCTGGTACCTTTCTAACTTCTTTCAATATATCGGCTGCATAGGCTTTTTCTTCCTCAGAACCTTCAGCTTCGAGGGTTTCCCAGTATTTGATAATAGGACCAAAGTGCAGCTTACTCTTGAAAGGAAATTTTTGAACTTTAGCAGCTGCTTCGCAAAATTCCGGTTTATCTAATCCCATGAATAGTAGTTTTGATTAAGGTTTGGTACGTCAGTTACTTGCTAAACGTTAAAGTTTAACTCAAAGTTACCACATATCAGGTATTAATATTGGAGCTTCCCATCAGTCTTACCAGGATACGGGCTTCTTTGAATTGTGCTAGAATTACCTTAGTTAAAACCAGTAAAGGTACGGAAAGTACCATTCCGGCGACTCCCCAAAGATATCCCCAAAACACCAGACCGAGGATTACCACCACAGTATTGAGGGAAAGACTGCTGCCCATCAATTTTGGTTCAATGATATTCCCGAAGGTGATTTGAATGACCACCAGAATGAGCAGCATTCCTACAATGGCTCCAGTGGTATCTAATTGTATCAAAGCCAGTAGCATGGGGGGGATGGTAGCAATGATGGAACCAACTGTGGGAATAAAGTTCAAGACGAAGGCCAGATAACCCCAAAATACCGGGAAGTCGATACCGAAAATCCAGCAGACCAGCGCATAACCGATTCCCGTACCTAAGCTCATAAAGAACTTCACCTTCATATAGGTCACGATGGAGCTTTTTACCTGCTCGAATCCTTGCACCATTTTCTGTGAACCCTCTTCGTCGTCCTGCAGATAGTGAATGTACTGTTCATACCGCAAGATACCGCCCAGGAATGCCACCAGGTAAATGGATGTCATAAAGAAGGTGCCGGTAAAATCTCCTAGCATACCCGCGAATGTACTGGATGATTTCATGATCCAGTCGTAATTCATCAATTGACCCAGTTTATCTACAATATCGGCTGATTCCAGCTGTACTCCGGGCAGGGTGTTGAGTCGTTCCAGGATAGAGCTGAGTTTTACATTAATCTGACCTAGAAGCTTGTCCTTTTCTTCCATCAAGCTCCTACCTGTTTGGTACACGATGATGCCGAAAAGTGTTAAAGCACTGATTGTGCTGATGGTGATTACCGTAAAGCTTATTCCAAAGCCCACATTTTTGCGTTCAAACCATGCCAATACGGGCTGCAGGAGTATGGCTATGAACAATGCCAGCGCTAAGGGAATCAATAAGTTGGCCATTACTGAAGCCAAATAGACCAGCATTATTGATAAGAAGATCCAGAGAATGGCCTGAATATTACGTAGTTCCTTTTCCAACAGTAACGATAGACTTAAGCACCAAATATAGGTAAAATCCTCAAGTTCACCTTTTAGGCGCCTACCATCACGAAAGCTCCCCAGTAATAGGGATAGGGATACTCTTCTCTGAGCTTGATCTGCGCTTCTTTAAAGGCTTTCTGCTTGTCATGGTGTTTTAACCATTGCGCGTAGAAATGTTGCAGAAGTTTTTGAGTGGTGCGGTCGTCCACTCTCCACAAGGAAATAATGATACTCTGAGCGCCGGCTACTTTGAATGCTCGCTGCAGGCCGTAAACACCCTCCCCGTTCCGTACACTACCCAGCCCGGTTTCACAAGCTGAGAGCACCACCAGTTCGGTATGATCGAGATTGAGGTTCATGGCCTCGTAGGCGGTGAGTATGCCGTCCTCCAGGCTTTCCGTGGGCATCCCGTTGCGCCGGTAATACAGTGAGTTACTGGCCCCAGCAAGCAGCAGGCCAGAGTTCAAAAAGTCATTATTGACGCTGTTATTCACAATGTCGGCGGAAAAATATCCATGAGTTGCTACGTGCAATACTCTGGGATTGTCCACAGCTTTGAGTGCTCCTTCCTGTGCCTCATGATCGACCAATACTTGAGCCTTCCAATTTTGATCTTTCATCAGCTGGCTGATCCCTTTTATTTCAGCGTTGGTCCCGGGCAGCGGATCCAGATAATCCGTGACCTCTGTACGGGCTGTAGCAGGTGCGGTCTGCACGCCATCCCACATAAAGTCAGGATCCCCTATTAATACCGCCTGTTTAGAGCTGCCATCCACCTCGGTAATCTGTACCAGGTCTTTAGTGTTGGTGATGTTCTGTACAATCAGATCATCGATCAGGTAATTTTTGGTATGGGGATTTCGAACAGCGTTTAGATTGATCTTGTTATAGACGCCATCCGGAGAAATATACACTTTGTCTACCGATCCGGGGAGCGCCTCGCTAATTTTGGACCAGTACTGCTCATAACTTTTATAGTCATCGACGACATATTGAATAGCATTCTTGTAATAGGAAAGAAATCGGGTTTCCAGTTCTGTGCCGTTTTCCAACAACACCAGTCTGGGGTGCCCGGTAGTCTGTTTATCTACAACCAGGGCTGCATAGAGAACTTCATCCGTAAATCCGTAGTTCAAGTATTCCGGAATGTTGACATCGGCATTCATTTTAGAGTTTCCTTCGGTATCGATTTTATAGCGGCGGAACCTGATGATCTCCACTGCTGCCTCATGGGGTTTTAAAGCGCTTTGGACGTCGCGCCAGGTATAGTTTGTTCGATCGTTTTCCCGAGCGAATAAAGCGGATCTTTGAGAAAGGTCTTTTTCCAGCGCTTCAACTTCTTCTTCCAGTCTGGTCATTTCTTCCATTTTCTGGTCCAGGTCCATTTTGGGAAGTTGATAAAGACGGGCCAGGGTTTCTCGCAATCCGCGCCATTTAGCAAAGTCGTTAATCAGCGATTCGTTATTGCTGGATAATATATTAGCTCGTGTCTTGGCCGAGGAATTGAACAACAATGCTTTGGTGGTTAGCTGGTTATTGTACATCTGCTCCAGAATTGAGGGATTGTCTAAAGCCCGGAACACCGCGTAGGTATTGAATCGCTCCAGATCGGACCGCAGGGTGGCATAGAACGCTTCCCTTTCTTTCTCGCTTAACGCGGGAAAGATAGTATGGATCTGATTCAGCTGATTGTCTAGGGCTTCCAGGAAAAGAGGTTCGGCCTTTTCCAGTTCATCAAGGGTCATGTACATCAGCGCCAGGTTATTCAGTGTTTTGGCATAAGCGGGGTGGTTCACACCCAAAGTGCTTTTTTTGATGCGGATGGCTTCTTTGTACAGCGGTTCCGCTTGACTGTATCTTTTGGTAGCCACATAAAGAATGGCCAAGTTGTTTAAAGAGGTGGCGTAGGCAGGATGATTTTTACCTAACGTTTTTTCGTCGATCTCTAAGGTTTTCTTATAGAGTTCCTCTGCGTCTTTGAAATTGCCGGTTTTGCGATTAAGACTGGCCAGGTTATTTAAAGTATTGGCGTAGGAGGGATGTGTCTCTCCAAAATTCTCTTTGAATATGAGGGCGGCTTCCTGATAATAGGGCCGGGCTTTATCGAACTCCAGAATACCTACATAAAAATCTCCCAGATTGTTTAAAATGGTGCCGTAATCCGGATTGTTGCTTCCCAATTCGCGTTTTAAAATACTCTCAGCCTGCCGAAAATTGATTTCTGCTTTGGTAAAGTTTCCCATCAGCCGATACAGGCTGCCAAGGTTGTTCAAGGCCTCAGCGGTTTGCCGGTGACCCGATCCGTAGATTTGTTGCTTTAGCTGAATGGTTTCAGTAAGGTATTTTTCCGCCTCTGAGTAATTACCGGTAGCCTGCAGCAATACCCCCAGTTCGCCGGTCGCGTTGGCATAGGTGGGGTGCAGCTTACCGAATGATTTCTCATAGATCACCAGGGCCTGTTCGAAATTGTCTTCAGATTTTTTATATGCTCCGGTCTTGCGGTAAAGCCGTCCCAAGCTAAAAAGGGAAGTGGCGTAAT
>JAOTYN010000236.1 GCA_029861825.1 Cyclobacteriaceae bacterium | reverse complement strand
CCCATGTAGCCCTGAAAGGTGATGGAAATTTCAGCTTAGCAGCTTCTTCCACTCTATCGCTTAGTGAATTATCATTTGATGGCCCCTGGATACCATTGACGTTCAGTGCCGCGCAGTTGGTTCCTTTGAGATCAGGAAGGGTACCCGTATTTGAAGTGTCTTTAAAAGTCCGAAAAGATACCACTTTGACCGTCAGTTTGCGCGGCAGTACCAAGGCCCATAATTATACACCAGAGATAACACTGTCGGAACAGGTTATGGAATTAAAAGCGGGTACTCAATACCTTGAAGTAGATCATCGAGTAGACTTAACCGTGGACGCGTATTACTTTCTTTGCTTTCACCAAAACGAGGATGTCGCTATAAAGGGTAGCGAAACCCGTATTACCGGATTGACCAGTGCATATAATAAAATGAACAAAGCGGTATCGAATTACGGGCGCCAGGACCCGGACCCTGGTATCGGATTTGACGTGTTCGAATTTTGGACCCCGGAACGGCAAGGCAAAAACATTGCTTTTTCCATTTACCCTGCCCTTGAATGCTTTGGGGTGGACAACCTAACCAATGGAATTCACCGCCCTTATCTGAGCGCAAATGCCTGGGTGGCAGACCTAAATGATCAGCATCCGGAACTTAAACTACACTGGACCAAACCAGAAATCCTGAAGAAGCTGCATTTGTATTTCGATACGGATTTCGACCACCCGATGGAAACTTCCATCTGGGGCCATCCACAAAGGGTAGTGCCATACGTAGTGCGGGATTATCAAGTGTTGGATGAACACGGACAATTACTCTATGAAATGCAAGGGAATTATCAGACTCAAAACTCCATCTGCTTGGAATCAGAGGTGGTTACTTCTAAAATAATCATTCGTGTTGAACATCCTTCGAACAGGGTTCCGGCAGCCGTTTTTGGAGTGCGTACCAACTGACCCCAATGCCTGCTCTTGATTATATAGTTATCCTGCTGTTCACCCTCATGATTATGATAGTGGGTCTGGCCTTTACCAACTCAGGGCAATCCATGAAGTCATTTTTTGCAGCCGGCGGCGCTTTGCCCTGGTGGCTGAGCGGACTATCACTATTCATGAGTTTCTTCTCTGCCGGGACCTTTGTGGTGTGGGGTTCCATTGCCTATAAATACGGCTGGGTGGCCGTTACCATTCAATGGATGATGGCACTTGGGGGATTTGTTATCGGCTTCTTCATCGCGCCCAAATGGAGAAAGGCTGGTGTCCTGACAGTAGGCAGCTATATCGGGCAGCGCTTTGGGCCCGGACTAAAACAGTTTTACAGCTATATCTTTTTAGTGCTCAGCTTTGTGACCACCGGAGCATTTTTATACCCGGTGGCTAAGTTGGTCAATGTTTCCACAGGGTTTTCCATCGAATGGTCCATTATCGTTTTGGGCTTATTGATTATCGTGTACACTGCTGCCGGAGGACTGTGGGCAGTAGTCATAACCGATGTCCTGCAGTTTGTTATTCTATTTGCGGCGGTGCTGATAGTAGTACCCTTGGCAATTGGTAAAATTGGGGGCATTTCACAATTCACCGCTCAAGCACCTTCAGACTTTTTTAACCTGATAAATGGAGAATACACCGCCGGGTTCCTATTGGCCTTTACACTATACAACATCGTTTTTATTGGGGGTAATTGGGCTTATGTACAACGCTATACCAGTGTAGCATCTCCGCAAGACGCTAAGAAAGCGGCTTGGTTGTTTGGTACGTTATATCTAGTGAGCCCGGTGCTTTGGATGATCCCACCAATGATCTACAAAGTACTGGACGGAGGCAGCCTGGAGGGTTTGGAGAACGAAGGCGCTTTTCTATTAATGTGCAAACAAGTACTGCCAAAAGGACTGCTGGGACTAATGCTAGGTGGGATGATCTTTGCCACTGCCAGCTCGGTTAACACTACCCTAAACATGTCAGCGGCAGTTTTTACCAACGATATCTACCCGCGGATTCATAAAGCCTTAAGTGCTAAAAATTTGATGCGCACAGCTCGAATATCCACCGCAGTATTTGGGTTCATAACCATAGGAGTAGCCTTACTAGTACCTCAAGCAGGAGGAATTGTGGAAGTGGTATTAAGTGTGGGAGCCATTACCGGAGCCCCTTTATTTGCACCACCAGTTTGGGCCTTGTTCTCCAAACGCCAAACGGCATTTTCCATAACGGCAACTACTTTGCTGGGATTGGGCATTAACCTGGGCTTTAAATTCCTAACACCCCTATGGATCAATTTTTCATTGAACCGCGAACAAGAAATGTTGGTAGGGGTATTCATACCTATGGCCATTTTGGCTCTGTTTGAAGGGTATTATCATTTCAGGCCTCACCACCCGGTGATCCCTTATCAGATTCAGCCGGTTGATGTTGAAAAGCAAACCCCTTCCAGGCAACAGAATCACTTTGCCTTGAAAGTGTTGGGGATAGCCTTGATTACTACGAGTTTAATGGTAATAATATTGGGTGTAATAGCCTCGTCAAATCAACTTCTGGTGATCTTGGTAGGTGGGTGTATTGCCATTGTGGGAGGTTTATTGTATATAAAGTATAGATAAACAGCATCATTAATGGAATGGGCTAAGTGATGAAATATAATTTGACAAAGCCGGTCTTACTATTGGTTATTTTACCAAACCGGATTATTCATTAATTTGAGAAACTATGGAAATTCTGGAGGTACTGTACAATGAAATAATTGGTTTCTTAGGGATCACTCAGGCCCTGGAAATTCTGAGATCCGGTGATTACCAGCAGTTCACCACCTACCAAGGCATTGTGTCCCTTATATATCCTATCATCCCTCTACTGATCCTGCTGGAGCTGATCCTGGGTCTAATCTATAAGAAACCTCAGGCCAAGGTGTACAAAGTCAATTTCCTCATTTACGTATTCAATCGCATTGTGGGGCGGTTCATTGCCATAGCTATGGTCATCTTTATTATTGGGCTTTTTCAAAAGTACGCCCCCTTTCAAACTTCCAACACCTGGTACTGGCTGATCTATGCTTATGTGGTGTGGGAGTTCGGCCATTTTATTTACCACTATCTGGCGCACAAGGTGCGTATATTGTGGTGTCTGCACTCCACCCACCATGCTCCGGAAGACATGAATCTTTCGGTGAGCCATGCTCATTTTTTTCTGGAAGCGCCCTATGCCGACAGCATTCGCACCACCGTGTGCATCCTGGCGGGAGTAAGCCCGGAAATGCTCTTTTTTGTGATGTTTGTGGATGGAACCTATGGTGCCTTTATTCACGTAGGAGAGAATATGATCAAGGACGGTAGACTGGGATTTCTTAATAAAATAATGCTGACCCCTTCACACCACCGGGTGCATCATGCTCGCAACCCCCTGTACATGGACACTAATTTCTGCAACCTGCTGAATATATGGGATAAGGTCTTCGGAACCCTACAGGACGAAGATCGATCCATCGCCATAGATTATGGGATCACCCGAAAGATGAATTCTGGCAATTTCCTGGATGTATACTTTGGTGAAATTGTACACCTGGCCAAAGATGTGTACCATGCTCCCGGGATTAAAAACAAACTGCTGTACCTGATCATGCCTCCAGGATGGAGCCATACCGGGCAGCATCAAACCGCTAAGGTAGTACGGGCAAATTATCTGAAGGAGCACAATAGAGCATAGCAGCATGTTCACACTGTATGCTGTATGCTGCTCAATGTATGATGACTGACACCCTCCCAAACCATTCTCCCCCCAGCACGTAAAAATATATACCAAGGCACGGTTAGTTTTCTAAAATAGTTTTGTTTTACATACTGCTCTCGGGGTTACTTTTCTCCCGGTAGACTACTAAGATTGATGGCATATTTTTTCAGCTATGAATGTTGCCGTAAATGGATTGGATTTTACAAGCTTGACCAGCTGTTGGGAATCCCAGCAGTACGATCCTAAGCTTACGAACTACAAATCGCTGATCTACCCCGATCTGGCGCTGGATCGCCTTATGTGTATCGGTCCTCATTTTATTTATATCTTCGACTGCTCCATTTCCAAGTTTCACTATTTAAGCGAAAACGTAGTCAACATACTGGGATACCACCCCGACTACTTGTTGGCCAAAAGTATGGTCTTTCTCAGGGAGATCCTCCATCCAGAAGATCTGCAAGTGGTTTTCGAGTCTACTAAAAAATCTTGGGAGTTTGTCAAATCAGTGCCCGAGGTGCAGCGTAAATCCTATAAGATCAGTTGTGATTTTCGGGTTAAAAAAGCCGAAGGACAGTATATCCGCTTACTGCAGCAAAACGCGGTGGTTAATCTGGACAAAAAAGGCAATATTCTGTATGTGCTGGGCGTATGCACTGATATATCACATTGGCATAAGGACAATCAGATTACACTCTCCATCGTAGGACCAGAGGAAGAACAGACCTTCTACTGTACCTCGCCCGGTAATAAGCTGGAGAACAAAAATTTACTGAGTAAGCGTGAAAAACAGATCCTAGGACTGCTGGCCGAAGGCTATTGCAGCCGGGAAATTTCTGATCAGCTTAGCATCAGCCGACATACCGTTAATGTGCATCGCCGTAACATGCTGGACAAGCTTAACCTACACAATACCATTAGCCTTATTAAGTTTGCCGCGACTCATCATCTTATTTGAAATTTACAATTTTGATTTTCCTAAGTCATAGGATAGTTTCAGGACTTTATTGTACTTCTCAATTTCAGGACTTCCCCCCAACTAATTACTATTAGTTATTTATGGGTAAGGTAACATGGTATCCGACCCTATAATTACCCATTTCGTGCTATTGACTGGAGTCTTCAATTATCCTTACTTATTATCCCGTTTACCCATCATTAACTGATAGCGCCACTTACTGTCAGTTTATAGAAATTTTTATATATCACATAAATAAAGGAGGTAAAATGTTTGATAAGGAACTGGCAGGCCCCTATTTGGAGCTTTCAAAAATTCAACAAAAAGAACAGGACGGTTTTCTGGCCAAGGACAATGTCCTGGGAGTAGGTATCGGCCATAAAGTAAAGGACGGATTGGATACCGGCGAGCCTTGCTTGAGCGTATTTGTAACTCAAAAATTGGATCCGGATTTACTAAGTGATAGTGCTCGAGTGCCCAAGACCTTAGCGGGCAAGAAGTTTAAAACAGATGTCATCGAAACCGGTGAGATTTTTGCCGGTGTTGATCCGGCAATCTTGGAGCTTCAGCAGGTGAAGACCAACGGCGATGCCACTCCCAAACGGTGGTCGGATGAGATGACCTTGACCGAAGAATACGGGGGTGTGGATATTCAATCCTTGAGAGGCAGACTTCGACCCTGCGAAGGCGGATACAGCATAGGTCATTACAAAGTAACCGCTGGAACCTACGGTACGGCTGTCTACCGGGCAAGGGAATTCCCTGGTGTACCCACCAAATTTTTCATTCTAAGTAACAACCACGTACTGGCCAATACCAATGATGCTCGTATTGGGGATCCCATTTTACAACCGGGACGTTACGATGGTGGAACAGTACCCGGCGATATCATCGCACGTTTATCGGCCTACAAACGCATCGACTTTCTGCCTCCTTATGGCAGAGGCACCATGAACTATGTTGATGCCGCTATTGCCGAAGGCAATTTCCACGACCTGGACAGGGAGATCTACTGGATCGGTAATGTCAAAGGCACCAAGACCATCAAGGTAGGGGATGTGGTACAAAAGACCGGGCGCACTACTAACTACAGTACCGGTCGAGTGCAGGCGCTTAATGCAACGGTTATGGTTAATTACGGAAATGGCAAAGTGGCCAAATTTATCCGCCAGATCCTGACCAGCAATATGTCAGCCGGGGGTGATTCCGGAAGCTTGCTGTGTAACATGGAAAATTATGCAGTGGGTCTGCTATTTGCCGGCTCCAACCGGGTGACCATACATAATGATATACGTTACGTACAGCAGAGCCTGGGCATTAGAATTGCTTAACTTAAAGGGGGGTAACCCCCTTTTTAAATTATTAACTCTGAATAATGAACTTGGACTAATGAAGGGGGTTGCTATTTTGTGGTGTATAGTGTTAACATTATTTTTGGGAAATACATGCATACAATCCAAGGAATCAAATCAAGATACCATGATATCTATAGATATTATCGATGAAGCCAGTGCAAAATGGTTAAGCATTCAAGGTGTAGAAGGAGTTGCCGAAGGGGAAAAAGATGGTAAGCCCTGTATTTTGGTTATGACCTCAGCCGAACCGTCTGAATTATCGGATAAGATCCCCGATACCTTCAAAGGTTATGTGGTAGTGCTGGAGAAAACCGGAGAGATTAAAGCGTATTAAGCAGCAAGCATACAGCATAACAACAGTAGCAGAATGCTCGATGTGAAACTTTGCATCCTCAGAGTCACTAAATTCAAGGACGTGAGGAATAAAATCAGCTCCCCATATCTCAGAGTCCCTTAGCAGGTGATTTCGGAGGGAGCATGTCTCAAAAATCACACAATGTGCTAAACAACGCGGCCTTAAATCCTGGCCAGCCAGAAGATTGCCGCATGCAGCACTATGCCCGCTACTATCGACATGTTGAAAACCGGGACGCTCAGTCGCTTTTTCATTTCTATTAACACATAGGCCGATAAGGGTAA